>JBBQXI010000011.1:0-23953 GCA_038209805.1 Bacteroidales bacterium
GCTTGTTTTCAAATCATTTATACTAATTACAATCTAATTAAATAGTCCCCCATTTTATTAGATTGTAATTAGTATAAATGATTTGAAAACAAGCGTCCTTTTTGTGATTGACACATTCGGTTGATTTATTTTTTCTCCTGTTTGCGCCTTCACAAAAAGAACTTTTAATGCATTATGCTTGTTAGATAATCCATAAAACTGAATATTATGTGTGGAATTGTTGGCTACATTGGTGATAAGGATGTTTATCCAATCCTGATTCAAGGACTTCAACGACTTGAATATCGGGGATATGATTCTGCCGGATTGGCAATCTATAACGACACTTTAAAAGTTTTTAAATGCAAAGGCCGTGTTTCCGATCTGGAGAAACATGTTGCTGAAGAAAATATTAGTGGACAAATCGGAATTGGACACACGCGTTGGGCAACCCATGGCGAACCGAACGACCGGAATGCACACCCACACACTTCGATGAACGGCGATTTTGTTTTGGTTCACAATGGTATTATTGAAAACTACGCTGAACTTAAATCAGATCTCCAGAAAAAAGGATATGTTTTTCAATCAGACACCGATACAGAAGTTTTGGTTAACCTCATTGAATATTTTTACAAAAATGCTGAGGATGTTACTGCGGAAATCGCTGTCAGGCTTGCCCTTTCGAAAGTCGTTGGAGCCTACGGTATTGTAGTTATCTGCAAAAACGAGAAAGATCAGTTGATAGCTGCACGTAAAGGTAGTCCGTTGGTTATTGGAATTGGTAAAGGTGAATATTTCATCGCGTCTGATGCCACACCAATTGTAAATTATACCGATAGCGTCATATACCTGAACGACCATGATGTGGCAATCATCAATAAAGACAGCATTACCCTGAAGACGGTTGAAAATAA
This sequence comes from Bacteroidales bacterium, assembly GCA_038209805.1. Lineage (GTDB taxonomy): Bacteria > Bacteroidota > Bacteroidia > Bacteroidales > Prolixibacteraceae > Aquipluma. The sequence continues at coordinate 897 of JBBQXI010000011.1, forward strand.
TCCTGTGGCTTTCAAAATCACCAAAGTTGATATGACCATCGGGGATCTGGAAAAAGGAGATTTCGAGCATTTTATGCTGAAAGAAATTTTTGAACAGCCCAAAACCATCGAAGATACCTTCAGAGGCCGTATAAATCCGGAGCATACTGAAATCGTGTTGGGTGGCTTGCTCGATGTATTACCAAAAATTCTGAAAGCCAGACGAATTATAATCATCGGGTGCGGTACTTCGTGGCATGCTGCGTTAGTTGGCGAATACCTGATTGAAGAATATGCCCGTATTCCTGTAGAAGTAGAATACGCTTCGGAGTTTCGCTACCGCAATCCAATTTTAAGCAACGACGACGTGGTTATTGCCATCAGTCAGAGCGGTGAAACTGCCGATACGCTTGCCGCATTGCGCATGGCCAAGGAAAGAGGAGCTACTATTCTGGGTATTTGTAATGTGGTAGGTTCGAGCATTGCCCGCGAAACCGACGGAGGTGTTTATACGCATGCAGGTGTCGAAATCGGAGTTGCATCAACCAAAGCTTTTACGGCTCAGGTTACCATCATGACCCTCTTTGCATTAAAACTAGCCAAAGAAAATGGCCGGATTTCATCTGGACTTTACCTCGATTTGATTAAAGAATTATCAGAAATTCCGGAGAAAGTAAAATCGATACTCGTAAAGCATCCTCACATTAAAGAGGTTGCTGCAAAATACAAAGACGCTATTAATGCACTTTATCTTGGGAGAGGTGCTCTTTTCCCCGTTGCCTTGGAAGGTGCTCTGAAACTGAAAGAAATATCGTATATACATGCTGAAGGATATGCCGCTGGCGAAATGAAACATGGCCCGATTGCTTTGGTTGATGATAACTTACCAGTGATTGTTGTTGCAGCAAAAGATCATTACTACGAAAAAATTGTCAGCAATATTCAGGAAGTGAAAGCCCGGAAAGGAAACATCATTGCAGTAGTTACCGAAGGCGATGACGGATTGAAGAACATGGTGAACGACCTTTTTGAGATTCCCAAATCACATCCGGCAGTTTCGCCTTTACTGGCAATTATTCCATTGCAGCTGTTCTCATATTACATTGCGGTAATGCGTGGTTGCGACGTCGATCAGCCGAGGAATCTGGCAAAAAGTGTAACCGTGGAGTAGCCACTAAAGGGTTCATTCTTTAATTTCATCCGGATAGGGTGAATCGAGTCTTCGTCCGCGATAATTGAATCGGTTAGCCATCATATTCAGAATTTCGTTTGCACTGGTTTCAACCGGTTTATTCGACACGTTGAGCACAGTAAATCCGCCTTTTTCGAAAATCAAGTTGGCATTCCGTATTTCCTGTGCCACCATTCGTTCGTCGACATAATTTGTATTATCAGTATTGTTAATGCTGACCAATCGTTTCATTCGATGCGATATCAACTGACCAGGGCTGATGCTCAGTCCAAATACGCGCTGCGGATCAACTTCAAATAATTCTTTAGGCGGTTGTATTCCGTTTACAAGCGGGATGTTGGCAACTTTCCATCCATACATGGCCAGGTAAACACTTAGCGGTGTTTTTCCTGAACGCGAAACTCCGGTCAGGATAATTTCAGCTTTGTGCAGTTTCGTTGGACTCAAACCGTCATCATGATTCAAGGTAAATTCAATGGCATCAATTCGATCAAAGTATTCCTGATTAATTTCCCGGTAAAGTCCTGGCGTTTGAAGTGATGGTATCTCAAGGGTTGCATCCAGATAATCGGCTAGCTTGCCCATAAAATCAATATGATTTACGCCATTTTCCTCACAAAGATTGATCAAAAAATTCCGCAGTTTGCGGTTTACCATTGTATGCGTAATTAATCCACCTTCTTTTTTTACTTTTTCAACCAAATCGATCAGCTGCTTCTCTGAATGCTGATCGGGAACAATAATAACCGGTACATTGTTGTTTGAATATTGAATGAGTAGCGAATGTACCATATTATTGCCGGCTAATCCTTTACCTCCCGAAACAATATAGATAGGTTCTGCTTTGTTTTTCTCAGTGTCTGAATTCATGGGATGTCAATATTTTGATGAATAAATTAGGACGGATTGTTTCCTCCAAAATGCAGTATCATCTAATTTAGTGGATCATTGCCATATTTATTTTGGTGTGTTTTTCAGGCCAATTAAAAGCAATAATGAGTCAATAAGTCCAACCATCGAATTTCAAAAAAGTTCGTGATAATTTCAAAGGGATAGACATAATTTCTTAAATTGGCTCTTAATTTAAGATCTGAAACCAATTTAAATCATAAAAACATGCAGTATTTAGCTGATGATAACCGATATTCCGGAATGCCTTATCACAAATGCGGGAAATGGGGTTTAAAACTTCCTGCAATTTCACTTGGGCTGTGGCATAATTTCGGCGGGGTTGATGTGTTTGAAAATGGCAGAGCGATGTGCCGCCGTGCATTCGACCTCGGAATTACTCATTTTGATCTGGCCAACAATTATGGTCCCCCTCCCGGATCAGCCGAGGAAAACTTCGGGAAAATTATGCAACTCGATTTGGCTCCTTACCGCGACGAGCTGATCATTTCGACCAAGGCTGGTTACCTGATGTGGCCCGGACCTTATGGCGAGTGGGGGAGTCGCAAAAACCTGCTTTCGAGCCTGAATCAAAGCCTGAAACGAATGAACCTCGACTATGTAGATATTTTCTACTCGCATCGTCCCGATCCGGATACGCCACTCGAAGAAACAATGATGGCGCTTGATCAGGCTGTTCGTCAGGGGAAAGCTTTGTACGCCGGAATTTCAAATTATCCTGCTGACATGGCTGCTAAAGCATCAAAGATTCTGAAAGAACTTGGAACTCCCTGTTTGATTCATCAGCCCAAATATTCGATGTTCGAACGGTGGGTTGAAGGAGGATTGCTCGATGTTCTCGAAAAAGAAGGTATTGGTTGTATTCCGTTTTCTCCGTTAGCTCAGGGTTTGCTAACCAACAAATACCTCAATGGTATTCCTGAAGGTTCACGAGCAGCTAAATCGTGGGGCTTTCTAAAACCAGATCAGGTGGCGCCGGCAATCGAAAAAGTTAAAAAGCTGAATGAAATTGCACTGCAACGGGAACAAACACTGGCTCAAATGGCACTCGTTTGGCTGCTTAAAGATTCACGGGTTACTTCTGTTCTGATCGGAGCAAGCTCGGTACCACAGCTCGAAGACAATGTAGCCGCCCTTAAAAATATGAAGTTTAGTCAGGCTGAATTACAGGCAATTGAAATGATCCTTTCTGATGGAAAATCCGATCAGATAATCGGGAAAGTGTAAGAAATTCTGAACACGAAACCAGACGATAAAACTCCGTCAGGAGATGATTTTATACAAAACCTTGCGAAGAAGTTTTAAAAAAGTAGCATTAAGCAAAACGAGACAATGAACAAAACAGCATTAATTACCGGAGCCGCAAGGAGGGTAGGGAAGGCGATGGCTCAACATTTGGCCAGTCAGGGATGGAACATCGCCATTCATTACAACACCTCTGAGCGTGAAGCCCGGAAGTTTTGTGACGAGTTGGTAGGTGCGTACCCAAATCAGCAATTTGAAATCTTCAAGGCCAATTTGAATTTGCCGGATGAGGTTGAACTGCTGATTCCACAGGTCATTCAGAAAATGCAGGTCGTTGATTTACTGATTAACAATGCGTCGGTTTTTGAACCAGCCCAATTAGGCGATACGACTACTGAATTCCTTGATCGCCAGATGAATGTCAATTTCAAAGCACCGTTTATTTTAATGCACGATTTTGCAAAGTCGCTTAAGTCAGGAGTTATTGTCAACTTTGTTGATACCCGGATTGTTACTAACCAATCGAACTTTGCTGCATATTCCATTTCGAAAAAAGCACTTTGGGAATTAACCAAAATGGCGGCACTCGAATTTGGTCCTGACATCAGGGTTAATGCGATTGCACCAGGATTGACTCTTCCGCCGGAAGAAAAAGGAGAAGATTACCTTTTGAAATTGGCCGAAAAGATTGCCATGAAACGGCCCGGAGGTTTGGAACCTATTCTGAGAAGTCTCGATTTTATTTTGAATAATGATTATTTAACCGGTCAGCTTTTGTTTTGCGACGGAGGCGAAAATTTGGGTTTAACGAAATAATACGAAAAATCAATGGCTTTAATCCGTGTAAAAAATTTGCTCTTGCGCACTTATATTGGGTTTAATCCTGAAGAAATTGCCAATATGCAGGATGTTGTAATCAACATCGAAATTGAGGCCGATATTCCGGAAGAAGCATTGCTTGCCGATGAACCAGATGGTATTTACAATTATAAAACCACTACGAAACAGATTATCGGGCTGGTTCAGGAGAAGCGGTTTAAATTGCTGGAGGTTCTTACCAAAAATATTCTCGATCTCATCATGACCGACGAGCGTGTGAGTTGGGCTCGTGTTGAAGTTGACAAGCCTCACGCTCTGCGTTTTGCCGAATCTGTTTCGTTCGAGATGGAGGCTGAGAGATGAACGTGCCTTGAAAGATGGTCGTTAGATAAGGATTACTATGGGTTACATTTGGCAATTTATAAGGATTAAGAATAAATGAACGATTGTATTATTGGAATTGGTTCGAACATTGAGGCCGAGAGGAATATTACGGAGATGCTCAGACTTTTAGCTGCAGAAGTCGAGATTGTTCAGGTATCGCAAATGGTTCAAACGAAACCAATTGGCATTGCAGAACAGGCCGATTATACAAATGGTGCCGTCAGGATCAGGACAGAAATGAGTTTGGAAACATTATCTTTGTACCTGAAAATGTTGGAAGACCAGATGGGACGCGACCGAAGTCAGAAAAAGTTTGGCCCCCGAAACATTGATCTCGACATTCTGATATGGAATGATGCAATTGTTGATCCGGATTATTACACCCGCGATTTCCTCCGGAAATCGGCCGATGAATTGGGTTATGAAAACAAAAATTAAACAGAAACAGAAATTTTAATTGGCATGAAAAATTTTAAATTCCACCACAGCTACCTGATACTATTCATTTTTGCAGGATTATTCTTGAATTCGTGTAAAGACAATAATACTCCGGAACCAACGTCATACGAGTACTACCTTTCGAACGAATTAAAATCTCAAATGACAAGTCAGGAAGCAGTAGCTAATTTTATCAAAGCTGCACCAGAAGCCGTTGCAATCAGTTCTTTAATCCGGTTCGATGTTGAAGTGCATAAAATTACTTACAAAACAACCTTCAAGGAAAAGAACATACAGGCATCAGGATTGGTTTGTTTCCCGAAAGCAGCCGGTAATTATCCGATACTTAGCTTTCAGAATGGAACTAATACACTTTATGGCGAAGCTCCGACCGTAAACAGCGATAATGATGTGTTTTCGATCATGGAAAGTCTTACATCAATGGGATTCATTGTGGTTATACCTGATTACATTGGGTTTGGAGCATCAGAAAATATTCCGCATCCATACCTCGATGCTAAATCATCGACACAAAGTATTCTGGATATGATTAGGGCTGCCAAAGAATATAGTACCGATGTTAAAGTTCTGGCAAAGGCAACCAAAGATCTGTTCATATTCGGATATTCTCAGGGAGGATGGGCTACCATGCAACTTCAGAAAACCATTGAGAAAGACTACTCATCCGAATTTAACCTTATTGCCAGCTCATGCGGTGCCGGACCCTATTCCATCGAATACATGAACAAATACATTGTTGATAAAATCGACTATCCAATGCCTTATTTTCTGGCATACCTGCTTAATTCATACGTCACAATTGGCGCATTTACCAATCCGTTGACCGATTTTATTCAGGCTCCTTATGCCGCTAAAATTCCGGGATTATTTGATGGAAAACACAGCGGAGGAGCTATCAATGCTGAACTAACCACCCAGATGGCCAATTTTTTAACTCCGGAATATCGTGCAGGATATGCAACCGATGCCAAATATGCAGGCGTTAGAAGCGCATTCCTTTCGAACAGCATAACCGCCTGGAACGCAAAAACTCCGATGAAACTTTTTCACGGAGCCGACGATGATTTAATTCCATCAGGAATTAGCCAGAAAATGTTAGCCGACTTTAAAACAGCAGGCATGACCGATTCGAAGATTCAACTTGTGATTATTCCGGACGTTGGCCATACGACGGGTGTTTATCCAACAGGTATGCAAACCATTCTCTGGTTTCTTTCACTCCTGAAATAAAACCTACTCGGAATATATGTGAACGCTGTTTTGTGCGCTTGGCAGGTAATTGACGCCAAACCAGCAAACCAACAAAATAGCAAACGAAACGGCTAGAATTGTCATTGCTCTTTTGTGTTCCGAAGGGTGGCGGAAGCGGTAGTGTATATACACCAAGTAGAAGATCCAGGTAAGGAAGGCCCAGGTTTCTTTTGGATCCCAGGTCCAGTAATGTCCCCATGCTTCTTTGGCCCAAAGTGCACCGAACAATAAACCCAAAGTCAGGAACGAAAATCCCAGATAAACTAAGTTGTCAGCCATTTGTATCGGCCCCTTTATGGTTTTGTCGCTAGGTGCAAAAAACAGGTTACGTAAAGCTACCAGTGATGAGGCTCCAAGCATGGCATAAGCAAAAATATAGACAATTACGTGAGGAATAAACCACGGACTTTGCAGGGCGGGCATCAGCGTTTTATCGTAAGTTTCGGGATGTTGCAGGTTAATAATTAAAAACACCATAGCCAGTCCAAGGCTATATGAAACCAGCCATTTGTATTTCCAGCGGAGGTACGAAACCAATCCGATGCCTGACATAAAAATCGCATACCATAGGCGTGTTTCGCCCAATGTACGCATAGGTGGTCGTTGAATGTGCAGCCAAAGAATTGTCATGAAAACCAATAGAAATGCCGTTCCGGCAAACGAAAGTCCTGCGGCCAGCTGATTCATCAGCTTTTTTCCTGATGACAAAAACAGGCCTGATGCCGCCAGCCAACAGAGAATGGAAACAGAGGCGTATATTGGAAAATCAAGCCACATGTTTAGTTCCTCCATCTTTAGGTTTGCCGGTTATAAACAGGAATGCCGCTCCGCCCATCATCAGGAAAATGCCTAAATAAACGATTGGCAGCCACGGGTCACGAACCAATTCTAAGACACTCAGATTCGACCATCGTCCCATTTCGGTATTGTAACTCAACTGGTAGATGGTCCATCCATCGATATGGACTGGTCGGTTAACCTCAATAGTTGTAGTCACATTTTTGCCGCTTTTGGTCTGTATATTCAGTTCAGAACTAAATTTGCGAGGTTCGGCAGGCAGCATCGCCAGTGAATGATTTTCATTTAACTTCAGAGTTTCGGGTTGATTGACGTAACTTCCGCTGTAAACCCAACCCGAGATTTCAGATCCATCTTTAGTCACCGTCACTTTGGCCGAAGGTGCCGAACCCGGTTCATTTAAAGGAATATACGCGTCGCCCACTTTACCTGAAGACTCCAGAAACTGCTCAATTTCCAGATGGTATCCGTATAAATCCAATGAGTTTCTATCGAGTAATTCAAATGGATTTTTACTTTTATTGAACACGACTTGCCCTGTCTTATTGTCAATAATGGTCACTTTTGGCCGGAATTCATCGATGTTGAAATTTAATAATTTGATTGTAATGGGCATTTCTATTGGCTTTCCTGAAGAATTAGGGGCATTGTGCTCCGTCTCATTTTCGTAACAGTTCATCGTTACACGTTGAATGTCGCTGCTACCCAAAGCTGTTGATAACAGCACCAGAAACAAACCAAAATGATTAAGGAAAAATCCTGCATTTTTGTAGTTAAAAGGAGTTATCCGCTTCAAGGTGGCAATACCCAACAAGATCATTAAATAAAGATTGACCAGCATAAATGGCCAGGTTTTGACCAAATGAGTTAACCCTAAGGTGCGAACAAGTGCTGATTTCGGTTCCACATCCTGCTTGATAAATCCCATCAATAAAACCAAAAAAGTAAAACCCAGAATAGCAGGCAGAGCAGCCTTTACACCACCCAACCACTTCATTACCGGATTGTTCTTCCAAAGAAAAAATGCTAAAATAAGTAAAGCCAGAAAAAAGAGTCCAGCAACCATATTCCATGGGAAGCCGGCAATTCTCAATACAATACCACCACTTGCAGCCTGAATGCCAAAGCCAAGCAATAGAATCACGCCAGTAACAAGTGTTCCTTCCCGGTACGACCAAGGATGTTTTCCTATCTTTCGGCTGGTTTCATTGCTCATTGCTAAATGTGGATTTATCGCCGAAGATACAAAAATGTGTTCAAAAATGTGAAGCCTTTTGACATAGCAAAGGTGTTAGGTTCGTGGATAGGATAGTGTTCTTGCAGTAAATTGACATTGAATTTACATTTATTTAACTATTTCGGAAAAACATTTCGGGGTTATATTGCTTATAGTAATAGACTTGAAATCAGTGAGCATGAAAATACTAATTATATTAATTGCATTTATTGGCGGAGCCTTGGGGTATTTAGGGTATAAATTGAAATATACAAAGCCTAACTATCAATTCGAAAAAACTACAACTGGTCGTACGGTTAAATTTCTGGACTACAATGAATCGAAAAGATATGAGCGAAATAAAGTAATTGGAATCCTTATTTTGGCATTAAGCATAGTGATTTTTGGAATTGGTCTTTTGGCATTATTTTTTGCTAAAAAATTTGGGTTATAACTTTGTCGATTTTGTACTGATATTTTCAGAATACAATTCTCATCAACTTTTTTGAACTTCTAAATGTTACCTATTCGTCATTCAAACAGAAGCTTATGAACCGCACACGACTTGAAGCTTTCTCTGATGGCGTACTTGCTATTATCATTACCATTATGGTTTTAGAGATCAAAGTGCCGCATGGCAATGATTTTAGCGTGCTGAAACCTTTAATTCCGGTTGTTGTGAGTTATATCCTGAGCTTTATTTACATCGGAATTTACTGGAATAATCACCACCACATGATGCACACTGTTAAACGTGTATCCGGAGGAATTCTATGGGCTAATCTTCATTTGCTGTTTTGGTTATCGCTGATCCCATTTACTACCGGCTGGATTGGCGAAAACCATTTCGACCCGATTCCAATGGCCATGTATGGAATTGTACTTTTGATGGCAGCTATTGCTTATTTTATATTGCAAACCCAAATCATACGATCTCAGGGAAAAGATTCACTGCTTGCCCGTGCAGTTGGAAACGACATCAAAGGGAAAATGTCGCCGATACTTTATTTGCTGGCTATTGCATCCAATTTTATCAGTCAGTGGATTTCAGGTGGTCTTTATATTTTGGTCGCTCTTATCTGGCTGATTCCTGACAAACGAATTGAAATTATAATTAGAAGCGAACTAGAATCAAAACAAAAAAATAAACACAATCAAATTTAGATCATATAACCTGAATGTTATGAATTCGCCAGACAGGAATTTATAGATAGGGTAATTCCGTTATGTGAGCGAAATTAGTTATATTGATGATTGCGGCAAAATAGTTGAATTGACTGAGAATTAAACATCGGATAAAAACTGCTGTTATAAAAACAAAGGTTGAAGATCCCTCCACAAAAATGCTTCACAAATACAGGATTTAATAAATGGAAATTGAAAATATAGATCTGACGTTTTTAAGTCTGGACGATTATCAGGAATTGAAGGCTGCCATGATTGAGTCGTATACCAATATGCCAAATTCATATTGGGAAGAAACACAAATCAAATCACTGATCAAACGGTTTCCTGACGGACAAGTTGTCATTAAAGTAAATAATCAAATTGCAGGATGTGCTTTATCCATAATTATCGATTACTCTAAATTTGGTGACCAGCATTCGTACAAAGAAATTACGGGCAATTACACTTTTAAAACACATACCATTGATGGTGATATTCTGTATGGGATAGATATTTTTATCAAACCTGAATTTAGAGGGTTACGGCTTGGGAGAAGACTTTATGATTATCGGAAAGAGTTATGTGAACGGCTAAACCTGAAAGGAATTGCCTTTGGTGGCCGAATACCGCATTATCACAAATACGCCGAAAATATTACCCCCAAAGAATACATCGATAGAGTCAGGCGAAAAGAAATCCACGATCCGGTCTTTAACTTCCAGATATCGAACGATTTTTATCCATCAAAAGTTCTGAAGAATTACCTGGAGGGAGACAAAGAATCAAATGATTTTGCTGTCCTGCTTAAATGGGACAACATTTATTATGAAAAGGAGAACATTAAGGCCAGTACGATTAAAAAGGTGGTAAGGCTGGGTTTGATTCAGTGGCAAATGAGACCCTATAAAAATCTGGAAGATTTAATGCAGCAGGCTGAATTTTTTATCGATGCGGTTTCTGGGTACCGATCGGATTTCGCATTATTTCCGGAGTTTTTTAACGCACCCTTAATGGCCGAAAACAATCATCTGACCGAGCCAGAAGCCATCAGGGAACTGGCTAAGCACACATCGACAATCGTTCAGAAATTCTCGGAATTGGCTATTTCATACAACATCAATATTATTTCCGGAAGCATGCCCGAAATTCAGAACGACCGACTTTTCAATGTGGGGTATTTATGCAAGCGCGATGGAAGTGTTGAACGATACGAAAAAATCCATGTAACTCCCGACGAGGTTAAAGTTTGGGGCATGCAGGGAGGAAATCAGGTTCAGGTTTTCGATACTGATTGTGGAAAAATTGGCATAATGATCTGTTACGATGTCGAATTTCCGGAGTTAAGCAGGTTGTTGGCCGATCAGGGAATGGATATTTTATTTGTGCCTTTTCTGACGGATACCCAAAATGGATATTCCAGGGTGCGGCATTGTGCTCAAGCCAGAGCAATTGAAAACGAATGCTATGTGGCCATTGCCGGTAGCGTTGGGAATTTGCCTAAAGTACACAACATGGATATTCAGTTTGCACAATCAATGGTATTTACTCCCTGCGATTTTGCCTTCCCAACAAATGGAATAAAAGCCGAAGCTACTCCAAATAGTGAAATGATCTTAATTGCTGATGTTGATCTTGATTTGCTTCGTGAACTTAATCAAAAGGGAAGTGTCAGAAATTTAAAGGACAGAAGAAAAGATCTTTATGAACTCAAGAAACGATAGCTGTATTCACTTTAGCCATGAAATACAATGAAATCAATCAATTAATGACTTCCGGAGGAAACACTCCAAAGATGCCGGTTTTGTTCGTTGGGCACGGAAGTCCGATGAATGCCATCGAAGAAAACGAGTTTGTTCAGGGTTGGCGAAACCTTGGAAAAACGATTCCGAAGCCCAAAGCGATTCTGGTGGTTTCGGCGCATTGGGAAACAAAAGGAACATTTGTAACTGCAGTACAGAAACCACAGACCATTCACGATTTTGGCGGGTTTCCAAAGGCATTGTACGATGTTCAATATCCGGCTCACGGAAGTCCTGAATTGGCTGGCGAAGCCAAACGAACAATCACCAAAACAGTGGTTGGACTCGATGAAAAATGGGGATTGGACCATGGTGCGTGGAGTGTCATTCGAAGAATGTATCCAGAAGCAGATATTCCGGTGATTGAATTAAGTCTCGATTATAGTCAGGGACCGCAGTATCATTATGAATTAGGTAAAGAATTGTCTGCGCTCCGAAATAAAGGAGTGTTGATTATCGGAAGTGGAAACATGGTTCATAACCTTCGGATGGTTGCCTGGGATAAAGTGAATGAACCTGAATATGGCTTCGATTGGGCGATTCAAGCCAATGATAAGTTTAAGCAACTGATCGAATCTGGAAACCATAAGGAATTGATCAACTATACCTTATTAGGTCGCGAAGTTCAACTGGCAATTCCAACTCCTGATCATTATTTGCCATTACTTTATACTTTGGCCTTAAAAGAAGAAAACGAAGCCGTTTCGTTCTTCAATGACAAGCCAGTAATGGGTTCGCTGACAATGACTTCAGTGCGAATCGGATAGAATTGGTTTTTCAGTCATTCAGCAGATTAGAACATAAAATCGCTTCAGATGTTTATGATTTGATAGCCACTGACTTTCTAGCTAAATAAAGTGAGTAGGTTTATAAAACCAAATCCTTACTTCACTCGCTAATGAAAATTCTTCTCACCGGAACAACAGGATACATTGGTCAACGATTGCTTCCTATCCTTCTTGAAAAAGGGCACGATGTGATCTGTTGTGTGAGGGATATTAACCGGTTTGATGCCGGCAAATACCATTCAGAACGACTAAAGGTAATTGAAATCAATTTTCTGGATAAAAAATCACTGGATGCGATTCCTGATGATATTGATGTGGCCTATTACCTGATTCATTCGATGGCTGCGGCCAATCAAGATTTTGAAGAGCTGGAAAAGATTTCGGCGACTCATTTTAGAGATCGGATTCAGCAAACCAGCGCTAAACAGGTGATTTACCTGAGTGGTATAATTAACGATCAAAGCTTATCGAAGCATCTGAAATCGAGGAAACTGGTTGAGGAAATTCTTTCCTCCGGAAGCTATCACCTCACCACGCTTCGGGCCGGAATCATTTTGGGCTCCGGAAGCGCTTCGTTCGAGATTATCCGCGATTTGGTTGAAAAGCTTCCTTTTATGGTTGCTCCTAAGTGGCTCAACACGCAGTCGCAACCCATTGCCATACGTAATGTGATTGAATATCTGAAGGGAGTTCTTCTATATGAGTACGCATTTGATCAGAGTTTCGACATTGGAGGGCCCGAAATAATGACCTACAAAGAGATGCTGCAAGGATTTGCCAAAGTGCGTGACATGAAAATGAGAATATGGACAGTCCCGGTTTTAACACCAAAAATTTCTTCCTATTGGTTGTATTTTGTAACCTCAACGTCATACACTTTAGCTGTAAATTTGGTCGATAGCATGAGCGTGGAAATTATTTGCCGGGATAATGACTTGAAAAACAGGCTGGGCATAAAACTACTGACTTTTGAAGAAGCCATCCGGCTTGCTTTTGGCCGGATTCAATATGAAAGCGTTGTTTCGAGCTGGAAGGATGCACTTTCGAGTAAGGTGTTAGATCAGGGCATATCATCATTGCTCGAAGTTCCGACTTTTGGTTGTTTTTTGGATATGCGGAGCCGCGAGGTCGAAGATATTGACAGAACCTTGAATAAAATTTGGTCGATTGGCGGAGAAAACGGCTGGTATCATGCCAACTGGTTGTGGGAATTTAGAGGTTTTATTGATAAAATTTTTGGTGGTGTTGGTATTCGTCGCGGACGAAAAAACAGCACACTGATTTTTGCAGGCGATTCGCTCGACTTTTGGCGTGTGCTTTATGCCAATAAAGAAGAGAAAAGACTCTTGCTGTACGCCGAAATGAAATTGCCCGGTGAGGCCTGGCTCGAATTCGAAATCAGAAACAACATTCTTTATCAAACGGCAACCTTTCGTCCGCGGGGCATTTGGGGCCGAAACTACTGGTATTCAGTCCTTCCTTTTCATGGGTATATTTTCAGGGGAATGCTCAAAAAATTATGCTCTTGATCCTCGAAAAGACTGACTGCTGCGACTGAAAATTGCGACTGATTACTTCTTCAACTCCCAACTCACGCCGTCTTTGCCATCTTTAATGTCGAAACCGATAGCTGCCAATTCGTTCCTGATTTTGTCCGAAGTTGCCCAGTCTTTGTTGGCTTTGGCATCTGCCCGAAGTTTCATCAACAAAGCAACCACTTCGTTCAGCACTTCGCTGTTTCCTGAATTAGACTGATCATCAGCTTTCAATCCAAAAATATCAAACACAAAAGCATTGAAAAGCGATTTCAATGCCTCACGATCTTCAGTAGTAATGGTCGATTTTCCATCAGCAACAGAGTTGATGATTTTTACTCCTTCAAATAAGTAGCTCATCGCAATCGGGCTATTCATATCATCGGCCATCGCCGCGTAGCAATTGGCCGATAGTTCAGAAATATTTATTGATGAAGTTTCTGATACCGGTAAGGTTTCGATTTTGGCAACAGCTTTCATCAATCGTTCCAGTCCTTTTTCTGAAGCCTGAAGGGCTTCGTTCGAGAAATCGAGCGTGCTGCGGTAATGCGCCTGCAACATGAAAAAACGGATGGTCATTGGGCTGTAAGCTTGTTCAAGAAGCGGATGATTACCGTTGAAAAACTGTTCCAGTGAAATGGCATTTCCGAGCGATTTTCCCATTTTTTGGCCATTCAGGGTAATCATATTGTTGTGCATCCAATATCGAACGGCAGGCTTTCCGTGTGCAGCCTGTGCTTGTGCCATTTCGGCCTCGTGGTGTGGAAAGGTCAAATCCATTCCACCTCCATGAATATCAAAAGTTTCGCCAAGGTATTTGCAACTCATGGCAGTACATTCCATGTGCCAGCCCGGAAATCCTTCGCTCCAGGGTGAAGGCCAACGCATGATGTGTTCAGGCTGAGCTTTTTTCCAGATGGCAAAGTCAAGTCCTGATCGTTTTTCGTCCTGGCCATCCAACGTTCGGCTATTGCTGATCAGGTCTTCAATTTTCCGGCCTGAAAGTTTTCCATATTCATTTTCTGAAGCAAATTTCTCCACGTCAAAATATACCGAACCATTGCTTTCGTATGCATATCCTGAGTTCAATATTTTCTTTACTTCCTCAATTTGTTCAATGATGTGCCCCGAGGCGCGTGGTTCAATGCTTGGTGGTTCTAAATTAAGTAACGACATGGCTTCATGATACAAATTCGTGTACTTCTGCACCACCTCCATAGGTTCCAGTTCGTCGAGTTTGGCTTGTTTGGCAATTTTGTCTTCGCCCTCATCGGCATCGGCAACCAAATGGCCAACGTCGGTAATGTTGCGCACATAACGCACTTTGTACCCAATCTGTTTCAGGAAACGAAATACCAAATCAAAACTAATGGCTGAACGTGCATGACCCAGATGAGGCGGTCCATAAACGGTTGGTCCACAAACGTACAATCCAACTTTGCCGGGAACCAGCGGTTCAAAAACTTCTTTCTTGCGGGTAAGTGTGTTGTAGATTTGTATTTCCTGAATCATGACCTTTGATTTTTTTATTGCTGCAAATGTAGAAATTATTGATGAAAGGATAGATATTGGGGAATTCCCTGAAATAGATCATGCAAAAGAATTAAAGTTTGTCAACTTTAACTTAAAATCGAAAGCCAAAATCAGGTTTTGTTTGCCAAATCGGTTTTTTGAACTTACTTTTGCTAACATTATCAAATAATCCTTCAAAAAAACGATTGTTTGATTATAAAGAAGAGCGGAGAGATCGGGCTCAGCGAAACTCTGGCAACCATCAGCACTACTGCTGAAACGGTGCCAATACCCGGCCGGAAACGGAATTATAATTTAAACAGACGAAATGAAACAACTTTCAATTTTACATCTTCTAAGTTTCATGCACTTCGCAAACGGGTGTATGTGCTGACGATCTCAATAACCTTGTACTGGTTTTATTAAAGCGCGAAATCGCAATGTTGCGAATATGAACTGGCTTTGCGCCTTCGCGTCTTTGTGTTAAATCGTAAATTGTAAATAATAAATTGTAAATCTCAAATGGGTATTCAAAAAACATACGAAGAAATCAACGAAAAAATCCGACGGGGCGAAGCGGTGGTACTCACTGCTGAAGAAGTTTCGCAAATGGCGCTCACTTGCACTCCTGAAGAGATTGCAGAACAAGTGGATGTGGTTACCACAGCTACTTTTGGAGCCATGTGTTCATCGGGTGCCATTATCAATTTTGGTCACGCCAATCCACCCATCCGGATGGAAAAAATCAGGCTCAATGGAGTACCAGCTTACGAAGGGTTAGCTGCTGTTGACACATACATTGGCGCTACTGCCTGCGACCCGGAGAATCCGAAATATGGCGGAGCACATGTGATTCAGGATTTGATTGATGGTAAAGACATTGTGCTTGAAGCCTGGGGAAAGGGCACGGATTGCTACCCGCGAAAGCACATCAAAACCATCATCAACAAGGAAACGGTGAACGAAATGATTCTGTTCAATCCGCGCAATGCTTACCAGAACTATAATGTGGCGGTGAATTCCACCTCGCAAATGAAATATACGTACATGGGAAGTTTATTGCCGAACATGCGCAATGCAACTTATTCCACTTCCGGAGAATTGAGCCCGCTTTTGAACGATCCGGAAATGAAAACCATCGGCATTGGCACCCGAATTTTTCTGGGTGGTACGCAAGGATTTGTGGTTTGGCCCGGAACGCAGTTCAACACCTCGAAGCCGAAAAACGAACATGGCATTCCGGTAAGTAACTCGGCAACCTTGGCTGTCATGGGTAATTTAAAGGAAATGTCGTCGGAATTTTTGCAGGCAGCTTACTACGAAAAATATGGTGTCAGTTTATTTGTAGGAATTGGCATTCCAATTCCGGTTCTGAATGCCGACATCGCTAAATGTGTATCAATTCGTAACGAGCAAATTGAAACCACGGTTTGCGATTATGGAGTGGAAGGCTCTCCTGCCCTCGGACGGGTAACCTACGCCGAATTGCGTTCGGGTGAAATTGAAGTTCAGGGTAAAAAGATACGCACGGCTCCGGTTGCAAGTCTAAGTAAAGCACGTAAGATTGCTGATTTGCTGAAACAATCGATATTGGCAGGCGAATTTGAAATCAGCAAACCAGTACAGATGTTCCCAACCAATACCTCTCTCAAGTCACTAAAAGAAGTTAAAGGAGGAAATGAACAATGAAAATGCAGAAAAAAAGATACGTACTGAAATTTCCTCCACAGGGAGGCGATCAGCCATTTAGCTATCATCTGGTAAAAGATTTTGATATCCGGATCAATATTCTTCGGGCCGAAGTTTGGCCAGGTAAAACCGGAAGTTTGGTATTGGAACTGGAAGGGACTGCCACGAATCTGAAAAGCGGAATTGCTTACCTCGAAGAAAATCAGGTAAGTTGCGAGCCGCTAAATAAGAAAATTACCTGGGACAACGCACGTTGTATCAGTTGTGGTAATTGTACTGCCGTATGTTTTGCCGGCGCGCTGCAAATGGATCCGGTCGATTGGGAACTTCAGTTCGATCCGGAAAAATGCATCATCTGTGAATTATGCGTTCCAGCGTGTCCACTGAATTTGTTCAAGATAGATTTCAGAGAATAACCATCTGATTAGAGTCATTCTGAACTTGTTTCAGGATCTTAACATTTTAAAGGTAAAATGATTGAACAACGCACATATCGCCATCAGTTTTCGCAGCAACGATTTCGGTCGTTTGTGGTAAATTACAAGGAAACAGATTTATGGATTGGCGTTGATCCGGATTCATTCAGGGAAGAGATGAAAGAAATCTCACTCCTGAAAGTCAAAGAATTGAGGTCCGTTTTGGAAGAATATTTATTGAAAGATCCTGTCTTTGGGAAGACCTTCGATCCGTATCGAATAGAACCGAATGCGCCTGAAATTGTTAGAGTGATGGCTGAAGCTGGACAAAGAGCCAGCGTTGGACCGATGGCTGCCGTTGCCGGAGCTTTTTCGGAAATGGTGGGGCAGTATTTAATGCAACAATTTGACATTCAGGAGTTGGTCGTGGAAAACGGTGGTGATATTTTCCTGAAGATTAATCGCAATTTATTGATGTCAGTTTACGCCGGAAATTCACCTTTGTCTGAGAAAATTGGCATTGAAATTCAGGCAGCAGAATCGCCACTTGGAGTTTGCACTTCAGCCGGAACCGTTGGACCGTCGGTAAGTCTTGGAAAAACCGATGCCACTATGATTATTTGCCGAAACACAGCATTAGCCGATGCTTTTGCAACAGGATTTGGGAATCTGGTGAAAATACCGGAAGATGTTCAGAAGATAATTGATCAAACGGCACAGTTTCCTGAAATCCTTTCGGCAGTGATCATTTGCCGCGATAAAATCGGGATTCGTGGAAAGTTTGAAATGAAATTGATAAAGTAAAATAGCAAGTGAGCGGGTGACTTTAAGTCACCCGCTCACTAAACAATAGAACGATGACAACTAAAAAAAATATACAAAACGAACTCGAATCGCGGGTGCTGGTGCTCGACGGCGCCATGGGAACCATGATTCAGAAACACCGACTTTCGGAAGAGGATTTTCGGGGCACGATTTTTACTGATTTTCAATACGATTTAAAGGGCAACAACGATTTGCTGTCCATCACCAAACCTGAAGTCATTCGTGAAATTCATGCGCAGTTTCTGGAAGCAGGTGCCGATATTATTGAAACTAATACATTCAATTCGACCAGTATTTCGCAAGCCGATTACCACTTGGAAGAATGGGTGTATCAGCTTAATTTGCAGTCGGCACAACTGGCGGTTAAAATCGCTGAAGAGTTTATGGCAAAAAATCCGGAAAAACCACGCTACGTGGCCGGTGCAATCGGTCCGATGAACAAAACCCTGTCGCTTTCGCCAGATGTGAACGATCCGGGATTCCGGTCGGTAACTTTTGATGAAGTGAAAACCTCGTACCGCGAACAGCTGAAAGGCTTGCTCGATGGCGGAGTTGATTTGCTGCTGGTTGAAACGTTTTTTGATACCCTGAATGCAAAAGCGGCACTTTTTGCTATCGAAGACGAACTCAAAGAACGCGGAATGCGGCTTCCGGTAATGGTTTCAGGAACCATAACCGATGCCAGCGGACGCACCCTTTCAGGACAAACAGTTGAAGCTTTCCTGACTTCGGTTTCGCACATCGACCTGCTCAGCATTGGGCTGAACTGTTCGCTGGGCGCCAAAGATATGCGTCCTTATCTCGAAGAACTTTCGAAAAAAGCGCCCTTCTTCATCAGCGCATACCCGAATGCCGGTTTGCCCAACCAGTTTGGCGAATACGACGAAACTCCGCTTGAGATGGCGCATCAGGTGGGCGATTTTCTCGACAATAAATTTGTAAATATCATTGGCGGTTGCTGCGGAACAACTCCGGAACACATTCGCGAACTGGCTATAATTGCCGAAAAATCGAAACCGCATCCCCGGAACAAAAAAGATAAACTGACCAAACTGAGCGGACTGGAACCGGTAACACTGACTAACGAATCAGTATTTATGAACATCGGCGAACGCTGCAATGTGTCTGGTTCGCGCAAATTTGCCCGACTCATCCGCGATGGAAAATACGAGGAAGCGATTGCCATTGCCCGCAACCAGGTGGACGAAGGCGCGCAGGTTATCGATATTAATATGGACGATGCCATGCTCGACGCCAAAAAAGAAATGGTCACTTTCCTGAATTTACTGATGGCTGAACCAGATATTGCACGCATTCCGATGATGATCGACTCCTCGAAGTGGGAAGTGATTGAAGCTGGGCTGAAATGCGTTCAGGGCAAAGCCATCGTGAATTCCATCAGCATGAAGGAAGGTGAAGAGGTGTTCCGCCAACAAGCGCAACTTCTGAAACGTTATGGTGCGGCTGTGGTTGTGATGGCTTTCGACGAAATTGGACAGGCCGATTCGTTCGAGCGACGCATTGAAATTTGCCAGCGCGCCTACAACATTTTGGTCAACGAGATAAATTTTCCGCCACAGGATATCATTTTCGATTCGAACATCCTGATCATCGGTACCGGAATGGAGGAGCATTTGAATTATGCGGTTGACTTTATCAATGCGGTAAGTTGGATCAAGAAAAACCTGAAACACGCCAAAACAAGCGGTGGCGTGAGCAATGTTTCGTTTTCATTTCGTGGGAATGATCAGGTGCGCGAGGCCATCCATTCGGTTTTCCTGTTTCATGCGATCAAAGCTGGTCTCGACATGGGCATTGTGAATCCGGGAATGTTGCAGATTTACGATGAAATACCGAAAGATTTTCTGGAGAAAGTGGAGAATCTGGTCCTGAATAAAAACCCGAACGCGACCGAAGAACTCCTCGAATTCGCACAGACTTTAAAAGCGCAGGATGCCAAAGAAGAGCGAAAAGATGAATGGCGCGACCTTCCAGTTGAAAAACGGCTGGAACATGCGCTGGTAAAAGGATTACCCGATTATATAGATATTGATCTTGCCGAAGCGCTGCCGCTCTACTCGCCAGTTCTGAACATCATCGAAGGTCCGCTGATGGACGGCATGAATGTAGTTGGCGACTTGTTTGGCGCCGGAAAAATGTTTCTTCCGCAGGTAATTAAATCGGCCCGCGTGATGAAAAAAGCGGTGGCTTATTTGTTGCCGTACATCGAAGCCGACAAAGACAAATTCGACACCACCGACAACCGAAAAGTGGTGCTGATGGCTACCGTTAAAGGCGACGTGCACGACATCGGAAAAAACATTGTAGGCGTGGTTTTGGGCTGCAACAACTACCGGGTCATCGATTTGGGCGTGATGGTTCCTACCGATAAAATTCTCGACACCGCCATTCAGGAAAATGTTGACATCATTGGCCTGAGCGGATTGATTACGCCTTCACTCGAAATCATGGTGGATGTGGCTACCGAAATGGAACGCCGGGGCATGAACCTGCCTTTGCTGGTAGGCGGTGCAACCACCTCGAAAATTCATGCCGCTGTTAAAATTGCACCACAATACAAAAATGCAGTGATTCATGTCAAAGACGCGTCGCGCGCGGTGAGTGTGGTTTCGAACCTACTCTCCGGAAACAAACAATTCCTGAAGGAAATTCGAGACGATTACCAAGCTGTGCGAGATTTGCATGGACAGAAAAAGGCAAAAAAGTACCTGTCCATAGAGGAAGCTCGTGCCAATAAGCTGAAAATAGACTGGGAAAATACGCCCATTTACAAACCCAATTTTGTGGGCATCAAACAACTGATTGATTACCCGATTTCGGAACTCCGGCAATACATCGACTGGACGTTTTTCTTCTTTGTTTGGGAGCTGAAAGGCAAATTTCCGGACATCCTGAACGACGAACATCAGGGCGAAGAAGCGCGGAAACTGTATGCTGATGCTAACCGTATGCTCGACCGCATGGAAGCTGAGAAGATGGTGCAGACCAATGGCATTTTCGGCATCTGGCCGGCCAATGCCGATGGCGACGATATTGTGGTTTACGAAGACGAATCCCGCCGGAGGGAAGCCGGTCGTTTTTATGAACTTCGGCAGCAGGAAGCCAAAAAAGCAGGTTCGCCGAACTACTGTCTGGCTGATTTTATCGCTCCGGTCGAAAGTGGCAAAGCCGATTATTTTGGAGCTTTCGCGGTAACCGGCGGCGTGGGTATCGAAAAAGGAATGAAAGCATTCCACGACGACCACGACGATTACAATGCCATTCTGCTCGAATCGCTGGCCGACCGCCTGTCGGAAGCGTTCGCCGAGTTGCTTCATCTTCAGATTCGCAAAGAATACTGGGGATATGTTCCGGAAGAAAATCTGTCATTGGAAGAAATGTTCCATGTCGATTACCAGGGAATCCGCCCGGCTATTGGCTACCCAGCCTGTCCGGAACACCATGAAAAGGGCAACCTGTTCAACATGCTGAAAGCCGGTGAAATTGGTATGACTTTGACCGAACACTTTATGATGCAACCCACCGCTTCGGTGAGCGGAGAATTTTTTGTGCATCCGGAATCGAAGTATTTCAGTCTCGAGAAAATTGGCAAAGACCAAGTTGAAGATTATGCGCGTCGCAAAGGTGTGAGCGTGGAGGTGATCGAGCAGTTTATGCCTTCGAATTTGAATTATAAAGGAATATAGGAAAATTCACAGTCTCAGTTTTCATTTTCAATTAAACTCTACCTTGAAAATCTACGATAACACTCTAGAATTTCAAGGTAGTTTTTTGAGATAGATCTTGAATCTCGAGGTTAAAAACGGAGAATGATTATTTTCTGTCATTTGGGCTTGTCAGATCCTCATGTATTCTGATTTTTAATTGCTAATGTGGCTAGGTAATAAAAAAAACGCCTGAAACCATTGATTTCAAGCGTTTTTGTCAATATTACTTATCATATTGGCTCTCCAGGTAGGGGGGTAATTAATGCTTTCGTCTACTTTTGAACACCTTTAAATTATTTGCAAATATACACAATATCAGATATATATAAAGTAATTCACAGAAAAATAAAGTAAAAGAATGTAATACTTTTCTTTAGTTATTATTTAGCGAACTAAAGAAATTGATTATCTTTATTGTGGATATTTTAATGAATCTGATATGAAAGCAAAAATCAAAGCTATCTTATTTCCCAAAGCTTATTTGAATGGGGAATTTCCTGTTTACATCAGGATATATTCAAATGGAAAATCAAACTATGTCAAAACAGGCTATTCAATCCCTTCTGGGGCATGGGATAATGAAAAGGCTGAAGTATTTGAATCAATGCCAAACCTGACAAAGAAACTGAAAGAAACCCTATCAGTTGAGGAAATCCAGTCTTTCAAGGAAAAACAAAAAACTGTTATTCTGCTTCCCAATGCTGCAAAGATCAATTCCGAAATCAGAAAGCTTGTTTCAAAGTTGGAAGAAATTCAATTAAAGCTGGAAGTAAACAAAGAAGAATTTTCATCCGAAATCATTAAGAACAGAGCAGAAAATAAGGATAAAAATGAGAATGCAAAAAAGAATTTTCTGGACTATATTCAGGAAGTTGCTGATAAGAAATTCCAGAAGAAACAAATCAGAACTTCTGAAAGATACAATGTAATGTTGAGGAAACTCAAAACATTCCAGAAAGATAAACCCCTTCCAATTAGTAAACTTACAACTGGATTTTTAAATGATTTCCAGCTTTATCTTCAAGGGGAAGGATTACATCAGAACTATGTTCATGTAAACCTGAAAACATTGCGAACCATCATTCAGAAAGAAGCCATCAGAGAAGATAAAATATTAACCCCTGATAAAAATCCCTTTGTATTTTTCACTATGCTGAAAGTATTGCCAACACATAAAGAAAGGCTGGATATTAAAGAAATTGAACAACTTGAAAACCATCAGATACCGGAAACAAATATCAATTATCACATCAGGAATATATTTCTATTTTCGTTGTACAATGCCGGAATCAGAATAGGGGATTTACTTCAGCTGAAATGGGTAAATATTTCAGGGGGCAGGCTAA
>JBBQXI010000012.1:0-23584 GCA_038209805.1 Bacteroidales bacterium
GAATGATAATTCATTTTCTGGAGAATTTGTTACTCCACGAAAAGCAACTAAAATTGCCGGGACGCGCAATGCCAAAGCTGCGTTGCCCGATGCTTACAAGGTAACATACATGAAAGAGGGCAACTCTTCCTTAGCATTTACATTTCCAAATCTTGAAGGGAAACAAATATCATTATCAGATCCGGCTTATAAAGGCAAAGTGGTTATTGTTACTATTCTGGGAAGCTGGTGCCCGAATTGCCTCGACGAAAATAAATATTTGGCTGAATGGTATAAATCCAACCGAAACCGTGGAGTCGAAATTATCGGGTTGGGCTTTGAACGGAAAAACGATTTTGAATCGGCACGGAAGTCTCTTTCTGCCCTGAAAACCCGCCTTGGAATTGAGTATGAAATTTTATTCGCAGGCCAATCCGGAACGGAATCTGCATCGAAAGCGCTACCGCAATTAAACGGTATTTCTTCATTTCCAACCACTATTTTCATCGACAAAAAAGGAAATGTCCGAAAAATTCACTCGGGATTTAGTGGGCCGGCAACCGGTAAGTTCTACGAAGAATTTAAAACTGAATTCAACGCACTGATTGATGAATTAGTCGCTGAAAAATAGGACTTATTATCGCACTTAATAAGCACAAAAAAAGCAGAACCGAACGATTCTGCTTTTTTTATGTCTAGCTCAAATTATATTTATTTCTTCAATTGATCTTCAATCTTTTGATCGATTAAAACCTGATTTGAAATGGAGACATCGCGGGCTGTGAATATTCCTAGTACAGGCTTGCCATCAGTAGCCGTAAAATTGCTTTCAATGTTGGCCGTTGGAACGCTGAAAAGTGAACCCGTTGAACTTTGATTAATCATTTGGAAATAAAAGTTATAGGCAAATTCTGAAATGGATGTTTGTTTTACCTGGACTTTGTCGTGTAACTTTAGCTTACGATCTTTAGGTTTGGTTGTATCGTAAAAGTCGGTGAAGATTTCAAGCTTCGAAATGTAGTTTCCATCGACAAATTCATCACTTGCAATAGCCATGCTATTAGCTTCATGAACAAGGGTATCATTAATGAAAATGTCCCATTTGTAATAATTGCCCAGACCTTTCGGTTCTTTTCCATAGGTAAAAACTCCCAGAAATCGTTTTTCACCCCGTTGCGATGGGACAACCTGAATAGAGTCAATCGGTTCAACTTTTGCCAGTTTGTCTTTTGCCATCAGGGTTACGCCTTGAGTTTGTATGGTTAATGTGTATTCACGACCTGTTACCCCCAAATATTCTTTACCATCCGGAACGAGGTATTGGCCAACTTTTGCAGGGTTTTCAACCAGGATAAGTTGGTTGGCAGGTGTCGCGTTGTCCGAAATCGTAACAACTGCTCCACTGATTCCCGGGTAAGTCACATCCTGATCAACTTTCAAGGTTTTATAAAGAAATACGGTTGGTTGGTCAGCAGTTGTAATGCTGGCTTCAACGCCAATCAGGTTCAAGTTCTCATCACTCAGTTTTACATCAATCACATCTTCGCACGAAGTGAAGAGAATGGTTGAGAAGACTAAAACGAGGAGACCGAAGACTGAAGATCGAAGCGCCGCTCCCTCAGTGGCAAAGCGTATCGAAGGGAGTATTCTCAGGAGTCGGGAGAACGAAACTGGAATTCCGAAGGTTAACCCGTAACTATTTTCTATTTGGTTTTTCATATCTGCTGAATTTTAAAAATTGAAGTTATATGTAACCGATGGAATCATACTTCCGATAATCGACAGCCGGGTAGCTTCTGAAACATTTGGGTTATCCTCATTTTGCCTGAAGGTTACTGAATAAGCGTTGCGGCGCGCATATAGGTTGTAAATCGAGAAGTTGAGCGTCTGCTTTACTTTACGGTGTTCGTTTTTCTTGAAATCATAGGTGAACGAAATATCCAGTCTGTGATAATCAGGAATCCTGTTGCTATTTCTGGCAGCATAATAATAAATCGTATTTCCCTGAACGTCGTATTTGGCAAGTGGGTACGAAGTCGGATTTCCGGTAGCAAAAACCCAGCTTGCCGAAAAATTCCAGCGTTTGCTCAGGTCGTAATTGGTCACCAGCGAAACATTGTGTGTGCGATCGTAACTCGACGGATACGCATTCCCATCGTTAATTCCGGGAATTTTACGCATCGATTTGGCCAATGTGTAACTCAACCAGCCGGTTAGCCGGCCTTCCTGCTTTTTGGCGTAAAGTTCCAATCCGTAGGCATAACCACTTCCGTGAAGCAACTCCGTTTCGAGGTTCTCTTTCAGGAACAATTCGGCACCATCAACATAGTCAATTACATTTTTCATTTTTTTGTAATAGACTTCAGCCGATGTCTCGAACATGTTTTTCTTGAAATTCCTGAAATATCCCAATCCAACCTGATTGGCGATTAGAGGTTTGATGTAAGTACTGCTGGGCAGCCAAATGTCAAGCGGGGTAGGAGAGTTGGTGTTCGAAATCAGGTGCAGATTTTGAACCATCCTGTTGTACGATGCTTTGATTGAACTTTCCGGAGACAGCATGTATTTTAGCGCCAGACGCGGCTCCAGATTGTGATAGGCTGGCGGAACCAGCTTACCCGATCCGTATTCGATTGTTCCAATCACTTCCTTTTCATTTGGTTTGTCCGGATTCAGATATTGCCTAACTTTTCCTTTACCTATTTGCTGAAAATACGAATATCTCAGTCCATATCTCATGGTTACCCGCGAACCGATGGATTGTTCGTTCGATAAATAAACTGAGTTATCCAATGCATTGTAATTGGCTAGTTTTAAGTCGGTGAAATACGATTTTTCGTTGGCATCAACCTGTCCGGGCTCAAAATGGTGGTAAATCAGGTTTAACCCCAGGGTTAATTTGTTTTTCGAATTCAGGTACCACGAAAGATCTTGCTTGAAATTGTAATCTCTTATTTGCGACGACCAGTCGAATTGATCGGCTCCTGAACCAGGTACTCCAAGATTGTAGTTATATCGCGAAAAAATGAGTGATGTATTTGAAAAAAGCTTATCGGTAAACAAATGGTTCCAGCGGACGGTAGAGGTCAGGTTGCCCCATTTCATGTAAATCGATTCGCCAACTTTAAAATAATCGTCACCAATGTAGGCTGAGAGATATAAGCGATTTTTGGCGTTAATCTGAGCATTTGTTTTCAGGTTGAGGTCGTAAAAATACAACTGGTTTTCCTTCAACTGTTCAATTCCAACCAGTTTCCCAAGGTAGTCTGCATAAGTTCGGCGCCCCGAAACGATGAAGCTCCACTTATCTTTGATAATAGGTGCTTCAACAGTCAAACGGCTCGAAATATTGCCAATTCCGCCGCTCATTCCCAACTTTTGCGAGTTTCCATCTTTCATCCGGATGTCGATTACTGACGAAGCTTTTCCGCCATATTCCGCCGGAATTCCACCTTTGTAAACCTGCACATCGTTGATGGCATCAGAATTAAATACCGAAAAGAATCCGAGCAGATGCGAGGCATTATAAACCGGCGCTTCATCAAGGATCATCAGGTTTTCATCGGGACCACCGCCACGAACATAGAGTCCAGAACTGCCTTCACCACCGTTCTGAATTCCGGGCAGCAGAGTAATGCTTTTAATAATGTCGATTTCGCCCATGAATGAGGGCAGTTTCTTGATCATTTTTACCTGAACTTTCTCCATACTCATCTGGAGATTTTCCACGTTCCGGTTTTTCTTTTCGCCGGTAACCACCACTTCGTCAATCTGTTTCGTTTCTTCTTCAAGCATCAAATTGAATTGCTGGCTTGAAGTGAGGTTGATCGACGGTGATTGGGTTTGGTAACCAATAAAAGAAAAGTTGACTGAATAATTCCCCGGAGCCACCGAAATGGAATAAAATCCGTACGGATTGGTAATAACACCGGTCTTTAACTCCGGAATATAAATCGTAGCGCCAATCAGCGCTTCGCCGTTGGCCTTGTTTTTAAGGTAGCCACTTAAGGTTACAACACCGGCAATTTCGGCAATTGCTGGCATTGTAAGTACCCAAAGGAGCAAAAAGATACTGAATTGTTTCATTGTTTGGTTTTCTGTTTTCTGAACTTGTTATTGTTTTATAGACGAATGAGACGATGTGATATTTTAAAGTACATTTTTTGGAAGTTACAAAAAATGCTATTATCAACCATAGATTGACTTTTTCTGGAAAGGTTGCTTTCTACTCCGGAAAATTACTTCTGATGGTTGATTTTAACTGTTTTTTAATGGCGCAACAAAGGAACAATCTTTATGCAAAGTTTGAGAAAAGAAATCAGTGAATGCCTGATTTCAGTCGGCGAACGGCTGATTTCAGTTCAACTCATTGGATGACTCGAAGTCATCCAATGAGTCCGATTACGAAGCTCCTAAATGCAAGTCAGGGCTTCACTTTGCGGTGAAGCCCTGACTATATTGCTATGTTTTAAAGATTAGAATAGTCTCTTGACCCCAATCACATCTTTTACTTCATTCAATGTTTTTTGAGCCGATTCGCGGGCTCGTTCGGCACCCATTCGGGCAACTTTGCCCAGATAAGCTTCGTCTTTCAATATTTCCAGAATGCGCTCGCGGATTGGTGCTGTGAATGAAATTATATCTTCGGCAAGTTGTTTTTTCAGGTCGCCATAGCGGATGCTGCAATCGTTGTAAGCCGCATCAAAATGAGAAACCACATCAGGGGTAGAAACAATTTTCAGCAGGGTGAAGAGGTTCTCCACAGCTTCTGCTTTTTTGCTGTTCGGCTCAGTTGGCCCAGCGTCAGTAACTGCTCGCATTACTTTTTTGCGGATGTCTTTCGGATCTTCAACTAAGAAGATACCATTACCTTCCGATTTGCCCATCTTTCCGCTGCCATCAAGCCCCGGAACTTTAATCATATCCCCGCCATCGAAAGTAAATGGTTGAGGCAACGGGAACAATTCGCAGTTGTACATGCGGTTGAAACGTCCGGCAAACTTGCGCGCCATTTCCAGATTTTGCTCCTGATCTTTTCCAACCGGAACAAATTGTGCTTTATGAATAATGATGTCGGATGCCATTAAAACAGGGTAGGTCAGCAAGCCTGCATTCACGTTTTCCGGATTTTTACGAGCCTTTTCTTTAAACGAAGTGGTGCGTTCCAATTCTCCCAAATAAGCATTCATATTCAGGAAAGCATAAAGTTCCGACACTTCAGGCACATCGCTCTGGATAAAAATGGTTGATTTCTCCGGATCGATTCCACAAGCAAGGTATTCAGCCAACACCTGTTTTACGCCCGACTGTAAATTTACCGGCGTCGGATGTGTGGTTAGCGAATGAATATCGGCGATGAAAAAATAGCAGTTGTAATCTTCCTGCATTTTCAAAAAACTACGCACAGCACCGAAATAATTTCCGAGGTGCAAATTTCCGGTTGGCCTGATGCCACTGACAACTATCTGTTTGGTCATGATTTTCAATTCAGTTCAATGGGCAGCAAAAATACACTAACAATTTTCAATTCACAAGAAATGCAGAAAAAGTTCCAAATTTCAAATACCAGGCTTCAAATTGGAAATTTAACACAGAGTTTCACAGAGATTCTAATCCTGAATTTGCTTGTCAACCATGAATTTAAATCCCTTTTCAAGTTCATCAACGGTAGTTCCTTCGAATGTAACTAAATCATTGATCCCTTCTATTTTACCGAAGAAAATTTGGTCGTCAGTACTGAAATTGACTGAGCCGATATAACCTTTATATTCCAATGTTTTTTTCATTATTTGACATTTTATCTCTGTGTTTCCTCTGTGTTCTCTGTGGTTAAATAAAATTTTACAACATCAGCAACCCATTCTCCCGCAATTCCTTTGTCGCCGGACTATTCCAGAAAAGTACAAAATCGTCGCCCGTGTGCTGCTCGAAGCTTTTTTCGAGTTCGCCAAAGGTGGTTTGTGGCGCATTGTTGGCTGAAAGTGCCGGAATTTGCTCAAATAACCACTCCCCTTCCTCCTGTTTCAGCTGAATTGTCAAATCTTGCCTTTTATTGCTGAAGGTGAGCGCAGCCATATTGAAGCTATGGTTTTTCTTCTTTTTGGTATAATTTCGGATAGATGTAACACCACCCAGCCAAACGATTTTGGCATTCGGACTGGCTGGTTCGTAAGCTTGTTCATCAATGGCTTTCTGAATGTATTTGGGTGCAACTGTAGTTCGTGGCACTTTAAAATTGAACCAATCTTGAAGCGGAAAATCGAAGCAAATGCCGTGCATGTAGTTGAATAGCGATTTTTTCAATCCTTCGCTGAAACGTTCGTGTTCAGTTCCAGTTGGATCGGAATGAATCAGATCGTTGTTAGCGAATGTTCCTAGTTTTTCATTTTCAATGCGTACTTTAAACTGAGCGGGATTCAGGCCGATTGGGCTGTGTGCCGTCATGGCAAACTGGTGCCAGAAGCCCGATTGAATGACTCCGACTTCGAATAATTGCCTGACCACTTCCAGCGAATCGATGGTTTCCTGAGCGGTTTGCGTCGGAAAACCGTACATCAGGTATGCGTGGACCATGATTCCGGCACGGGTAAAATTGTCGGTAACCTTCGCAACTTTCGCAACACTCACGCCTTTGTTGATCATCCCAAGCAACCGGTCGGAGGCGACCTCCAATCCTCCGGAAACCGCAATGCAGCCCGATTCTTTCAGGAGCAGGCACAAGTCGTAGGTAAAGCTTTTTTCGAAACGGATGTTGGTCCACCAAACCACCGTGAGTTTGCGGCGAATGATTTCCAGGGCTAAGGCCCGCATCAAAGCTGGAGGTGCAGCTTCATCGACAAAATGGAAGCCGATTTGCCCGGTTTGACGAATCATTTCTTCGATACGATCGCACAAATGCTGAACAGTGTTGGGTTCGTAGCGGCGGATGTAATCGAGCGAAGTGTCGCAAAAAGTACATCGCCCCCAGTAGCAACCGTGTGCCAGCGTGAGTTTATTCCAGCGGCCATCGCTCCAAAGGCGGTGCATCGGATTCACAATTTCGATGACCGAAAGGTAGCTATCCAATTGAAAATCGGAATAATCCGGAGTGCCGATTTCAAACTGAGAAAAGTCGGCCTGTTTGGAGCCATTAAAATATACTACTTCGCTGTTTTCGAGCGCAAAAGTTCGTTTCAGATCGACTTTTTCGCGTTTTCCATCGAGGTGTTCAATCAGGTTCAGGATTGGTGCTTCGCCGTCGTCAAGCAAAATAAAATCGAAATATTCGAAAACACACGGATCACTCAGCGAGCGCAATTCTGTATTCGGGAAACCGCCGCCCATCGCGATTTTCAGTTCAGGATAATGCGTTTTGAGATATTGGGCGCATTTAAACGCGCTGTATAAATTTCCGGGGAAAGGAACAGAAAATGCCACCAAAGTTGGATTGGAAAGTTCGATTTTTTCCTGAAGCAGTTTCAGCAAAATGTGGTCGATAAAACTTTCGGGTTTTTGCAGTTCTGCATGTAATTCATCGAAAGTTGCTGCCGATCGTCCGAGACGTTCGGCATAGCGGCTAAATCCAAAATGCGGGTCGATGGCTTCCACAATCAAATCCGACAAATCTTCGAGGTAAAGCGTCGCCAAATGCTTGGCTTTATCGCGCGTTCCCATCGTTCCGAAAGCCCATTCCAAATCTTCGGTTTGGGCAAAGCGCGAAGCTTCAGGCAAGTAGTTTCCTTCGCAAATCACATGAGCCAATGTCACATTCTTTTCCTGCAAGAAAGCAATCACCGGGCCGATGGTCTGAATATAGCTTTCGCGGAGGTTGAAAATTCGTTGACTATTTGAAGAAAGTTGCGGGTTAAGTGTTGCGATCTGCGAGAAGAGTGCCTTCATACCTTCCGAAGAAAAAAGTTTTAAAATAGTTTCGATGCCGAGATCGCACTGAAACGATTGAATCTTTTGGGTATTCAGAAACCCTTTAAGGTAGGCCGTTGCCGGATACGGCGTATTCAACTGCGTAAACGGCGGCGTGATGAGAAGTACTTTTTGACTCACAATTCAAAATTTGTTTCAGGTAAAAGTACAATAAAAATGTAATCTGATTGAATAGTCAGGGTTTCACTTGAAGTGAAGCCCTGACTAAGTGTTTTATACGTTTGCAATAAAAGGCGATTTCCTGAGATAGGTTTCATCGGTAAGTTGCGCAACTAGAAAATCAGCAATGTTGCCGGCATATATTTTATTCCCAGGGCAATCTTCCAGATTTACGGCCAATTCGCCTGAAGATTCTGAAAACTCAATGAAAGGAACCCGAACAAAGGTCCAGTTTAGCTCACTTGATGCCAAAATGGAATATGCTTTTTGCCTGTCTGCTTGAATTTCCGGGAAGTTCGTTTTCATCCATTCGGTTGCCAGACTGGTTTCTTTTCCTTTTTTGTCGAACGGCGTATCGATGTTTATCCCAGCTAGTGAGATAAAACGATTGATTCCCGATTTATTCATGGCTTCCAACACATTGGTTACAGACCGGCTGGCCACAAGCGGCTCGCCCGGACGCTGACCAACTATACTGATTACAGCATGACAGCCTTGAACTAAGTTTTGGATTGCTTCCGAATCGGTTGCATCACCTATGATAATCTCGATTAACGAATTTTTGATTTGGAATTCTTCAGGTTTCCGGAGAAGTAGTTTGATTTGGAATCCCCGAGCTATTAATTTATTTACCAGATATTTACCAGTTCGGCCACCACCGCCAAGAACTGCAATTTTTATTACTTGTTTCATGATTTTTCTTTATAAATTATTGACAATAATCGAACATTCGTTCCACTTTTTGGTGAAACGAAATCAGCAGAATGTGTTTGGTCTGCTGTCAGAAATCAATATTTATAAAGAGAGTTTAATGGTGCAAAGCTACGATAAATATTTGCAGGAAGAACATTCAGAAATGATCGAGAAGAATTTGGAGCGAAGGAAGCAATAAACGGCATCTTCTAAATTCTCTGAACTTTCCTAACTTTACCGTAAATCGTTAAAAATTGAACCATGAACGACGCCCTTTCCTTCGGACTTTTGTGTTTTACCTCTTTTTTTACGTTGATTAACCCGCTTAGTACCATGCCGGTTTTTATGACCATGACTGCCGGACTGAGCGAAAAGGAACGAACCCATACTGCACGGAAAGCATCCATTGTTGCCTTAATCACCATCATCATTTTTGCACTTTCGGGGCAATTGCTCTTTAAATTTTTCGGTATTTCTGTTAACAGTTTCAGGGTAGTTGGCGGCGTCATCTTTTTTATCATGGGCATGGACATGCTTCAGGCCCGACTCGGGCAGGTAAAAATTAAAGATTCGGAAGTGAAAACCTACGTAAATGACATTTCGGTAACCCCGCTGGCTATTCCAATGATTTGCGGTCCCGGTGCCATTACAAACTCCATTGTGCTGATGGAAGATGCTTCGACACTGACCCGAAAAATTGTTCTTTTTGGTATGATATTATTGGTCATGTTCATCACCTACCTCGTTTTTTACAGTTCGTCGCGCATCCTTAAAATACTCGGGCAAACCGGCATCAACGTAATGATGCGCCTGATGGGATTGATAGTCATGGTAATCGCTGTCGAGTTTTTCTTCAGCGGATTAAAACCCATTATTCTCGATATGATTAAAGGTTAACAAGCCGTTTCTCCCGGAATATTTTCTACTTTTGCAGCGATTTGGTTGATGAGCTTCCTGTTTCGGAAGTGAGTCAGAATAGGGAATCCGGTGAAATACCGGAGCTGTACCCGCAGCTGTAAGCCTTTGTAAAAACTTTTTGTATTCCCTGCCACTGTTGCGATTCGTCGTCACGGGAAGGCCGCAAAAAGCGAGGTGAGCCAGAAGACCTGCCAATTCAAAATCAATGTAAGTCGAATCTTCGGGAAAAAAGATCGGTGAGAGGGCAACTGCTGTTTCCATTTCATTTCTTCCGGAATAACATTTTTGTATGAAACAACTATTTTCGTCGTGGAGTGGCGGTAAGGATTGTATGTTAGCGCTTTATCGTATCCAAAAATCCAAAAATCATCAGGTAAAAGTACTCCTGAACATGTGCGATTCCGATTCGGATTTTTCGCGTTCTCATGGAATTCATCAGGAGTTGGTAGCCCGGCAAGCCGAAGCAATGGGCATCGAGCTACTTCAACCCAAAACCGATCGGGCTGGTTATGAGCAAAACTTTAAAAATGCTCTCCTGAAATTGAAAGAGCAGGGAATCACTGGCGGCGTCTTTGGAGATATTTATCTGTGGGAACACCGTCATTGGATCGAACGCGTATGCAACGAATGCGGTATTGAGGCCATTTTCCCTTTGTGGGACAACCCGGTGAACGAGCTAGCTGCTGAAATTATTAACGAAGGTTTTAAAACCCTTACCGTTTCGGTGAATGCCAAACAACTAACCGAAGATTTTCTGGGTAGGGTGTACGATTCGGCATTTGTTGAGGAACTCTCGAAAATTGAGGGCGTTGATGTGTGTGCCGAGTTGGGCGAGTTTCATACTTTTGTGTACGATGGACCTAACTTTCATCATCCGGTTTCGTTTCAGAAAGGAGCCGTTAGTTTTCGCGACAACCATTGGTTTTTGGAAATAATCTAGTTTCAAATATGAAAAAATCACATATTATCCTGATTGTGCTTCTGGTTTGCCAGTTGGCGGTTTCGGCACAGCAAGCTAAACGCATCGTTTCGCTGGTTCCGTGGGTAACCAAAAGCATTTACCTGATGGGAGAACAAGATAAACTGGTGGGTTGTACCAGTTATTGCCCGGTTGAGGCTTCCGACAATATTCCAGTTGTAGCGTCGGCAATGAGCGTTAACCTTGAAAAAACGCTGACGCTGCGACCTGACATTGTTGTTGCTTCGTCGTTAATCAAACCTGAAACCATCGACAATTTGAAGAAACTCGGACTAAAAGTAGTTTATCTGCCCTATCCGCAATCATTTGAAGAAATATGTTCCTATTTTATTCAGATTGGCGAGCTGATTGGAAAACCGGAAAAGGCACGGGAAATCGTGTCTCAGCAAAGAGCACGGCTGGCCGAATTAATTGCAAGAGTACCTGCCGGAAAAAATCTAAAAGAGTTCATGCAGATTGGAGCCAAACCTTTATTTTGTGCAGTTCCGAATACGTTTATGGAAGATTTCATCCGCTTTTCAGGAGGGAAAAACATAGCTGCCGATTTAAAAATGGGTGGAGTTACCCGTGAATTTGTACTGAAACAAAATCCCGACGTCATTTTTATTGTGACAATGGGAATTGTAGCCGAGGAAGAAAAAGATACATGGCTAACTTATTCCGCCCTTTCGGCCACTAAGGCGAAGAAAATTTTTATTCTCGATGCCGATAAAACCTGCAGCCCGACTCCGGTTCTGTTTTTGGACGCCCTGGAAGAAATGATCAAACTGATGTATCCGTAAATATATTTCAGAAAGATGATTAATGGCCACGGCGATGACCGGCTTCAGTATTCCAAAATTATTCTTGCCGATTTCAGCTCAAATGTTTGGTTTGGCGGAATTTCTCCGGAACTTATTGCTCATTTGCAGAAAACCCTGCATTTAATTGAACGTTATCCGGAACCGGATGCTGCTGAATTGTGCGGTAAAACTGCCACTTTTCATGATATAGATTCCGCTCAGGTTTTAGCCTTTAACGGGTCGGTCGAGGCATTTTATACCGTTGCCATGGCTTTTCGGAAAGCTGTTTCGGCCGTTCTATATCCGGCTTTTTCGGAGTACGAAGATGCCTGTCGTTTGCATCGGCACATTCCTTCTTTTTTCAGAAGTGATGAAGCTAAGCATGCACTAAATTCGGGAGCAAACCTTTTCTGGATTGGGAACCCGAACAATCCTGATGGGCATATTTTCAGTTTTCAGGAAATTGAGCAATGGCTAAACAAATTTCCGAATACCATTTTTGTAATTGATGAGGCTTATGCTACGTTTATTCCTGATTTTCAATCGGCCATTCCGTTGACCAAAAAATATCCGAACCTGATTGTCATCCGTTCGCTCACGAAATGCTGCGCTATTCCAGGTTTGCGATTGGGCTATGTGGTCACTTCAGCGAAACTGGCAGAACGACTTCGAAAGTTTCAGCAACCGTGGTCGGTAAACGCCTTGGCGCAGGAAGCCGGTAAATTCCTGATTGAGCATTTGAGCGTTCACCCTTTTGATGCTCGTTCAATTCAGCAATTGTCGATTGATCTTCAACAATCGATTGGTGAAATTGCTGGATTCCGGGTAGTCCCTTCCAAAACTCCGTATTTTCTGGTCGAGATGCAATCGGGAACGGCTGCTGAACTGAAGGAATTCCTGATTCAGGAACACGGTATTCTGATTCGTGATGCGTCCAATTTCAGAGGATTGAACGAACGGCATTTCAGGGTTTGTGCCAGAAGTGAAGCCGATAACCAGTTGCTGATCGAAGGTTTGAAAAACTTTAAGCAATTGAAATGACACCCGAACAATTGATTATTATCCCACTTCTCATTGGCTTGTTGCTTGATTGCTTGTTGGGCGATCCGCTTGGATTGCCGCATCCCATCAGGCTTTTCGGCAATTCCATCTACTTTTTTACTGAAAAACTAAATTCAGGAAAATACCGGAAAGCAAAAGGCGCTGCGATGGCTATCGGATTAATTACCGTTACTTTTTGCACGGTTTGGATGTTGCTTGATTTGGCTAAGTCCATCAAGCTATTATACATTGGGCTAGCCAGTTTGGGTGTTTTTTATGGTTTGGCCAACCGAAGCCTGATTCAGGAATCGTACAAAGTAATGGAAGCTTTGCAAAAGGAAGGACTGGAAGCTGGACGCGAGCAACTGAGTTACATTGTTGGCCGCGAAACCAGTAACCTGAACGAGCAGCAAATACGTATTGCAGTACTCGAAACACTTGCCGAAAACCTCAGTGACGGGGTAATTGCCCCACTGTTTTTCTACGCGCTGGGCGGTATTCCGGCGATGCTGGCTTACAAAATGGCCAACACACTCGATTCGATGATTGGCTATAAAAATGATCGGTTTCGCCAGTTTGGCTGGTTTGCCGCCCGGTTCGACGATGTGATCAATTTTGTTCCGGCACGAATTACTGCCTTGCTGATGGTTGTTCTCAGTTTTAGCTGGAGCGGACTGGTATTTATTTTTCGCTACGGACATCGGCACAGTAGCCCCAATGCCGGATACCCCGAAGCCTCACTGGCCGGAATCCTGAATTGCAGGTTTGGCGGCCCGAATGTTTATCATGGCACTTTGGTCGAAAAACCATACATCGGAAAGCACATCAGAGAAATTACGAACCGCGATTTTTACAAAACCTGCGTTTTGAATTTCTTCACTTGTTTGGTGATGATTGGGTTGATTTGCCTAATCGAAATAATTTAGCACCACAGATACCGCAGATTCGCACAGATTATAATGAGTAAATCAATAATCTTAACGTTTATCCATTAGAACATGTTTTTGTTTCTGCGTCGGAAGTATTCCTTTACAGCTTTCTTAACGTACAAATTCTCATCGCTTTAGAAATATTGGAATTTTATCTGTGTAATCTGTGGTGAAAACTTGTACCTCAATTCAAAATAATCTCTACTTTTGCCTCCGGAAATGGTTCCAGAGTTGGTTAACAAGCCAACAAGGAATAATAGGGAATCCGGTGAAATACCGGAGCTGTACCCGCAGCTGTAAGCCTTAATAAAAACTTTTTGAAACTCCTGCCACTGTTCGTCTTTCGACGGATGGGAAGGCCTCAGAAAGCAAGGTGAGCCAGAAGACCTGCCAATTCCACGCACGTTAATCATAGCTTTCGGGATAAAAGCAATGGGGTGATCGTTTTCATCTAATTTATCCATTTGTTCCTTTTTTTGTCAGCCCGGGATGTATCGGGGAACATGTTGAAAGTTTATGGTCGACATTTTTTAATGTTTAACCATAAAAAATTGTTATGAATTTTAAACAAATGACCTTTGTTTTCATGGGATTGGTCTGTTCTTTAGGCGCTTCAGCCGACATGCTCGACTCAACAAAAGTGTATCCAATTCAGGAAGTTACCGTTCATGCGTCGCGCATGGAACGCAAACTAAGAGACCTTCCGCAAAAAGTTGAGATTATTTCGCAAAGCCTCATCAAATCGTTGCCATGCGAAAATCTGGCCGAGGTGCTTAAACGCACCACTAACCTCGATATCATTCAGTACCCCGGATTATCTGCGGCCATTGGGATGCGCGGGTTTTCGCCAAGCGCCCACTCACGCAGTTACACCCTTTTGCTCATCGACGGAAAGCCTGCCGGAACGACTAATCTGGCAACCATCGACATGAACAATGTGGAGCAAATCGAAATCGTTAAGGGTTCGTATTCCGTACTTTACGGATCGGATGCGATGGGTGGCGTGGTCAACATCATCACCAAAAAGGGAGGGGCAATTCCTGAAGGCCACGTTTCGGTTGAATCCGGAAGTTTTGGTTACCGCAAATTTTCAGGAAATTTCACCGGAATTTCAGGAACGAAACTTACTTATGGCTTGGGATATAGCCGTCAGGAACAAACTAAAGATTACCGCATCGGACAGAAAAACCTGCTGAAAATTTCGGATGTTGATAAGCTTATTCTCGATAAAGCGTCGTATGGCGATGCCATGGACAATTCGCAGTACGAACTGAATGCGGCCAATGCGTTTGTGAATTACGACATCAGCAAACAGTGGGAAATTGGTGCTGAAGGCGCCTATACCTTTGCTTACGATGTGGAAACTGCCGGAAATTACTGGGGAACCTACGGCCAAAGCAAGAAGGATGTGAACCGCCTGAATCTTTACGTTACGCTGGAACAAAACAACGCCAAGAATCATTTCAGGTTCAGTCCGTATTACACCAACGACCAGAATCCGAATTATTCGGATAACACTGACAAGGGCTTCATCAGTTTTAAAAGTACCGTAAAAGAATCGGGATACCAGCTTCAGGATAACTACAAACTGGGCAATTTCGATGTGCTTTTGGGAACCGACCTAAAAGTTTACGACTACGTGTCGAACCGGTTTTCGGCCATTGGGACACCTGCCGATCCGTACAAACCGAACAATAAATTCACCAACGTGGCTGCTTTTTCGCAGGTCGCTTATTCGGTGAAAAACCTGAACTTGAATGCCGGTGTGCGTTACGACCGGTTTACGTATCACATTGATGCCAACGACGGGTTGAAAGCTCCGGAAGCCAATGCCGATTACAATACAGTGAACCCATCGGTAGGCGCACAATACCAGTTCCTGAAAAATTTAAAAGCTCACAGTTCTTTCGGAACTGCATTTTCTGTTCCCGATGCTTTTAAGGTGGCTGGGAAATATACTGTTTCAGGAAAATCGTACGTTGGGAATCCTGACCTCGACCCTGAAAAATCGCGTACAATCGACTTCGGTATCGGCTATTCTTCAGCAAAAAACAGCCTGAGACTTGATGTTTCGTATTTCCAAACCCTGCACGATCGTAAAATTGTAGAGGAAAAAATGGCGTCGGGCGAATACACCTATGCCAATGCCAACGAATCGACAATGAAAGGAATAGAAGCAATGTTGTCGTACAATCTGGGACAATTCCTTCCGGAAAAACCAGAACTGGAGGCTTACGCCAACTTTACCTGGATCCTGAAAAACGATTTTACCCAGTTAGTGGGTACCGAAATGCTGACCCGCGACATGCAATATGTGCGGAAAGCCAACGGAAACTTCGGATTGAATTACCGGCACGATAAAATC
Source organism: Bacteroidales bacterium (assembly GCA_038209805.1). Classification (GTDB taxonomy): domain Bacteria; phylum Bacteroidota; class Bacteroidia; order Bacteroidales; family Prolixibacteraceae; genus Aquipluma. Next base: position 15,766 of record JBBQXI010000012.1, read on the forward strand.
AACATGCGCCTGAATAGCCGGTTCATCGGTTCGCGTCTCGAAAAAGATTCGTTCAGCTCCATTCGTACAGGAATTACTTCAGCAGATTACTACACGAAAGGCGGATACGTGGCTTCGGATAAAATTCTGCAGCATCCTGAATATTTGCTGTTCGACTATTCCATCGGATACGCATTCAGCGAGAAGGTGAATTTCGGCATTACTGTTTCGAACCTTCTAGATGAAAATTATTCGGAAAAAGATGGCTACAACATGCCCGGACGAAGCATTGTCGCCAAACTGGGTTATACGTTCTAAGTAAATCATCATAGTGAGGGGGTGACTCGAAGTCACCCCCTCACTAAAAATAAATAACGAAACATGGCTCAAATTACATTCATTACCGGAGGCGCCCGTTCAGGGAAAAGCAGTTACGCGCAAAAATTAGCGGAGTCGGCAAGCCCGAATCCTGTTTATCTGGCCACCGCCCGCGTGTGGGACGAAGATTTTCGCCTTCGCATCGAACGGCACCAAAACGACCGTGGTTCGCACTGGATCAACATTGAGGAAGAGAAAAACCTTTCGGCCTGCCCGGTTGAAGGCCAAACCGTTTTGCTCGACTGCATCACGCTCTGGCTGACCAACATCTTTTTCGATAATCAGTTCGAACTGGATCGCTCGCTCGAAGAGGCCAAAGCTGAATGGAATCGCTTTGTGCAAAAGGACATGAACCTGATTGTGGTTAGCAACGAATTGGGAATGGGCGTTCATCCGGTAGAAGAATCGGCACGTAAATTTGCCGACCTGCAAGGCTGGATGAACCAACACATCGCCCAACAAGCCAGCGAAGTTTTACTGATGATCTCTGGAATTCCGGTAAAAATAAAATGATCAGTCGCAGTGGATAGTTTGAAAAGAATATAACCACAATAGACACATAGGTCGCATTGGAAAAACCGTCCGTGCGATGAAGACAGAAAAAGAGAGAATCATTTTTCGGACGAAATAGCGCGACTATCCTTAGAATAGTCAGGGCTTCACTTTGAGTGAAACCCTGACTATAACGAGTAAAGCCCCGACCAGAAACGACAACTTTGATAAGAATTACAACAACGATAACATTTTATACATTAACCCATGACCTTAAAAGAACAACTGCAACACAAAATTGATTTCAAGACCAAACCGCTGGGTGCGCTTGGACTACTTGAAAGCCTTGCCTTACAGATTGGCCAGATCCAAAACACGCTGACTCCGGAGTTAAAAAAGCCAACTATTTTGGTTTTTGCAGCCGATCATGGTTTGGCCGACGAAGGCGTGAGCTCTTACCCAAAAGAAGTAACCTGGCAAATGGTGATGAATTTTGTGGCCGGAGGCGCTGCCATCAACGTGTTTTGCCGCCAAAATGGGTTCAACCTGAAAGTGGTGGATGCTGGTGTCGATTTCGATTTCCCGGCTGATGCGCCAATTATCAACGCCAAAGTGGCCCGTGGATCCCGCAACATGCGTCGTGAACCGGCCATGACTTCCGAAGAATGTTCTTTTGCCGTTCAGAAAGGTCGGCAACTGGTGAAACTCGAAGCCGAATCGGGCTGCAACATCATTGGTTTTGGCGAAATGGGTATTGGCAACACTTCAGCTTCTTCGCTCCTGATGCACCGTTTCCTGAACATTCCGATTGAAGAATGTACTGGCGCCGGAACAGGTTCACACGGCGAGCAGTTGACTCGCAAAATGCAAATTCTGAAAGAAGTTTCGGAGAAATACGATCCAAAAACACCTGAAGAAACCTTGGCAACCTTTGGCGGCCTGGAAATCGCGATGATGGTTGGTTCGATGCTCGAAGCCCGCGAACAGGGTATGATTCTGTTGATCGACGGTTTTATTGCAACTGCGGCCGCATTAACAGCTATCCGTATGAATCCTGAAATACGCGATAATTGTGTATTTTGCCATTCGTCAGATGAGCGCGGACACAAGCAGATGCTCGAACAGTTGGATGCCCGGCCAATGCTTCATCTCGATTTGCGGGTGGGCGAAGGAACCGGAGCCGCATTGGCATTGCCTTTGGTGAAGGCAGCCGTCAATTTCCTGAACGAAATGTCGAGCTTCGAATCAGCCGGAGTGGCAAATAAAGAGTAAAAATTAGACCTAACAGGTTTTTTAAACCTGTTAGGTTTGGCAATAAACCAATGAAAAAACAACTGCACATTTTCCTGAATGCCATCATGTTTTACACGCGCATTCCGGTGCCGAAAAACCTGCCGTATTCCGACGATATCCTGAATCACTCAACGCGCTATTTCCCTTTCATTGGTTGGATTATAGGCGGAATTGGTGCTGCCGTTTTCTATGGTTTGCAGTTTGTTTTTCCTCCTGAACTGGCCATTTTGTTGAGTATGCTGGCTACTATTTTTGTAACCGGAGCCTTTCACGAAGATGGCTTTGCCGATTTCTGCGATGGGTTTGGTGGCGGTTACACCCGCGAGCGCATCCTTACCATCATGAAAGACAGTCGCATTGGTACTTATGGCAGCGTGGGTCTAATCGGAATATTGGCCACCAAATTCACAAGTATAAGCGCCATTACTCCTGAAAAAATTCCGTTTCTACTGATTGCAGGTCATGCCCTGAGCCGAATTCCGCCGGTATTAATCATTTTCACTTCGGAATATTCGCGCGATGATGCGACCAGCAAAACCAAACCCATCGGCAAGAAAAGCAAAAGCAGCGATTTAATTATCGCCTTGATTTTTGGCATTTTACCACTGGCAATCTTTTCTCCTGAATATCTATTGGGAATAATTCCCTTGATCCTGCTTACGACTTTAGTTTTCAGGAATTACACAACAAGTAAACTTGGCGGCTACACCGGCGACTGTCTGGGCGCTTTGCAGCAAATTGCCGAAGTGGAATTCTACCTGGGTTATGTCATTTATCAAACACTTGCGATATGAAGCTAACAGTTGTCAGACATACATCCGTTGATGTTCCCAAAGGTATTTGCTACGGAATAACCGATGTCCCGCTGGCTTCGTCGTTCCCGGAAGAATTGAAAAAAATCAAACAAAAACTGGTTTATAAGAAGTTCGACTCAGTATATTCCAGTCCATTGACACGGTGTACTAGTCTTGCTTGCGAAATTATTTCAGATCAGCCAATTCATACCGATAGCCGGTTGACCGAACTCGACTTTGGGGATTGGGAAATGGCAAGCTGGAAGTCTATCTATGAATCGGAGGCAGGGAAAGAATGGTTTGCCGATTACGTCAATACCCGTTGCCCCAATGGAGAATCGTTTATTGACCTTATTCATCGAGGAAAATCGTTTCTCAATGACCTAAAAAGGAACAATTTTCAAAACGCAGCAATTTTTACCCACGCCGGAATAATCCGGGTAATGATGTGCTTGCTTCAGGATAAAACTCCGGAAGAGGCTTTTGAGACACCGTTGGAATATGGGAGAATGATCACTTTTAATCTTGAAAACGAATGAATATTGAATTTGACATTCCGGAATTAGACACTGAATTGAGACCGTTGTTGCAACACAAACTCGACAATAAAGCCAAGCCGGTTGGTTCGCTCGGACAATTGGAATCGCTGGCTTTGCAGGTTGGATTGATTCAAAACTCACTTTCTCCGGAATTGAAAAATCCGGTGATGCTTACCGTTGCAGCCGATCATGGAATTACAGCTGAAGGTGTGAGTGCCTGTCCGGTTGAAATTACCTGGCAACAGGTGCATAATTTTTTGGCTGGCGGTGGTGGAATCGGTTTGCTTTCGCACGTTTACGGAATGGACTTGTGGGTGGTTGATGCCGGTGTTAATTACCAGTTTGAACCTCATTTGAAGTTGATTGATGCAAAAGTGGCTTTTGGCTCCGAAAACTTCAGGTATCAGCCAGCCATGGGCGTGGAAAACTGCACGAAGGCTTTTAACAATGGAAGAGAAATTGTCAGGAAGTTTGTCGGGCAAGGAACCAATGTGATTGGTTTTGGCGAAATGGGAATCGGAAACACGACCCCGGCATCAGCGCTGATGTCCATTATTTGCGGATTATCTGTAGAAGAATGTGTTGGCCCGGGAGCCGGATTAAGCAGTGAAGGCGTTCAGCATAAAGCAAATGTCATTCAGAAAGCCATTGACAAACAAGGAATTTCAAACTCGGTATTCGAAAATCTGGCGAGGTTTGGTGGATATGAAATTGCGACCATCGCCGGAGGAATGATCGAAGCTGCCTGTAACCGCATGGTGATTCTGGTTGATGGTTTTATCACGACTTCGGCTTTGCTGGTCGCTCAGGAAATGGATCGTCGGGTGCTGGATTATTGCATTTTCTCGCACGAATCAGACGAACAGGGACACCGGAAAATGCTTCGGCACATGAACGCATCCGCAGTACTGAAATTGGGATTGCGCCTCGGAGAAGGAACGGGAGCTGCGATTGCTTATTCGGTGCTGAAAGGCGCTGTGGCTGTGCTTTCGGAAATGACTTCGTTTGAAGAAGCTCAGGTGATCAATACCAGCCACATACGAATGGAAGAAGTGCCTAAAGTGAGCTAGAGTTCGGAGTGCCTAAAGTAAGCGCGTGTCGCAGAGTCCAATTGGGACGAACAATTAATTGCCTTGGGTTATAACGCGCCAATGAAAAAACAAAAACTATGTGACCTATGTGTCTATGTGGTTCAATAGATAAAAAGATGGAACAAAAACTTCGTCCAATCATGTTTGTTGGAACCGGTTCTGATGTGGGGAAAAGCATCATCAATGCCGGGTTCTGCCGTATTTTTAAGCAGGATGGCTATTCGCCCGCACCGTTTAAGGCGCAAAATATGTCACTTAACTCGTTTGCCGGAGCTGATGGTCTTGAACTTGGTCGTGCTCAGGCTGTTCAGGCCGAAGCATGTGGCATTGAACCCTGCAGCGAAATGAACCCCATTTTGCTGAAACCAACCAGCAATCAAAATACACAGGTGGTTTTAAACGGAAAACCCATGGGAAACCAGTCGGCCAAAGAATATTTTCTGGGAACCGACCGCGATGCCCTTTTTGCCGAGGCCATGAAAGCTTACCAAAAGTTGGCTGGTAAATACAATCCGATGGTGATTGAAGGAGCAGGAAGCATTTCGGAAATCAATTTGAGAGAAAAAGACATTGTAAATATGCGGGTTGCACTTGAAGTGAATGCTGCTGTTATTCTCATTGCCGATATTGATCGAGGTGGCGTATTTGGCAGTGTGTACGGCACTTTGGAATTGCTTCAACCTGAAGAACGAGCTTTGGTAAAAGGTATTCTGATCAACAAATTCAGAGGTGACATCGATCTTTTTACTGAAGGACGACAAATTTTGGAAGAAATTACCGGTGTGCCCGTTGTGGGCGTGGTGCCTTATTTTAGGGATATTCACATCGACGATGAAGATTCGGTAGTTCTTGATCACAAATCAGGAAAAACCCGCGAAGGGTTGGTGAATGTGGCGGTTGTTTTGCTTCGGCACATGTCGAATTTCACCGATTTTAATGTGCTGGAACGTGTGCCTGAAATCAACTTGTTTTATACCGCTAATCCTGAAGAAATTGAAAAAGTGGATGTGGTTATTATTCCCGGCTCCAAAAATACGATTGCCGATTTGGCTTATTTGCGTCAAACGGGGCTGGCAAAATCCATTCTGAACAGCCATCAAAAAGGAAATGCAGTTTATGGTATTTGTGGCGGCTATCAGATGATGGGAACAGAAATTCACGATCCAAAGCATGTTGAAGGCGAAATTGTTTTTATGCCCGGACTGGGACTTTTACCGGTTATAACCACGCTGACATGCGAAAAACGGACGGTTCAGTGCGAATTTACCTTCAGGAATGAAACGGGTTTGTGTAAGGGTTACGAAATACACATGGGACAAACCGAGTTGCTTGACGGTTCGCCGCTGTCAAGCCTGAGCGACGGATCGAAAGACGGTTGTTTCCTGAATGAAAAAACCTGGGGAACATACCTGCACGGTATTTTCGATAACCTGCCAGTTATTCAGTCTATTCTGGAAAGCTGCGGTAAAGAAACCCAACTTCAGGAGTTTGACTATGCCGAATACAAAAATGAACAATACAACAAGCTGGCCGATCACATCCGAAAAAGCTGCGATTTGGAATATATTTATGGAGTGATGAATTATAACCATTTAACCATTTAACCACATAGACACATAGAACACATAAAAGAATTATCAAAAAAAACTATTTACCGATGTGCCTATGTGGTTCAACAATTAGAAATTATGGAAACAGGATTAGTACACATTTACACCGGAGAAGGAAAAGGGAAAACCACTGCTGCGGTTGGGTTGGCGGTTCGTGCATTAGGTCACGGAATGACTGTTTGCTATGCTTATTTCAATAAGCGACCCGAGTTGTATGGCTACCACGAAATCCAGAGTTTGCAGAAATTGGGCGCCACAATCCTGGGATTTACCGAAGGACATTGGTCGTTTAACCCGAAAGTTACCCGCGAAAGCAGTCGTGAAGATGTAAAAAACGGACTTATTCAACTCACCGGGTTTATCCAGGGGAAAACCCCCGATTTGCTGATCTTAGACGAGATTCTGATTTCGGTGCGCGATGGTGTTTTGGCTGAAGAGGAATTGCTCGAATTTATTGCACAAAAGCCAGTTAAGCTCGAACTGGTATTGACTGGTCGAGGCGCCACTGATGGACTAATTGAAGTGGCCGATTACGTGAGCTACATTCAGAAAGTGAAGCACCCATTCGACCGGAAAATATACAGTCGCGAAGGAATCGAGTTTTAAATGGGTGACTTAAATAGGCTGGAACAATCAAAAAATGTTGAGATTCTGGCTCAAAGTAGTATCGAATGGTTACGAATGACTAATTTTGACCGATTTTAAACGGAAAATAACAGCGCCGCGTGATTGAAATGCAAAAGAAATACCTTCGGTGGGCTTTTTATTTAGCCGGATTATTCATCCTGCTTGTCGCTTCGGTGGTTTTATCGCTATCGGTTGGAGAGATGAATCTTGGATTCATGGACATTTTTAGCATTCTTGGTAAAGGACATGAAAGCATGGAATATACCATTCTGAGCCAGATTCGTGTACCGCGGGTTTTGCTTGGAATTGCGGTGGGTGGTGCGCTCAGCCTTTCAGGAATATTGTTGCAGGGTGTTTACCGCAATCCGTTGGTTGAACCTTATACACTGGGCATTTCGGGAGGAGCATCGCTGGGCGTGGCTTTTGTAATTGTGTTCGGATTGCATCAATTGGTAGGTTCATTTATGTTGCCATTGGCTGGTTTTGCTGGTTCGTTCCTCATTATCTTTCTGGTTTACACCATCAGCACCCGCGGGGGTCGTATCAATATTCAAAGCATGTTGCTAACCGGGGTAATGATCAGTTTTATTGCCTCATCGTCGATGATGCTTATGATGGCTACCACCAGTTCTGAGAATTTGCACGGCATTATTTTCTGGATCATGGGTTCGCTTGATGAACCCGATATGTCGTTAATATACATTACACTGATTATTTCAGTTTGCGCGCTTGTTGCTTCGTATTTGTTTGTGCAACCGCTCAATGCGTTACGGCTTGGAGAAGAAAAAGCCAAACACCTCGGAATTAATACTGATTTGTCCATCAAGCTCCTATTTTTGCTGGCATCGCTACTCGCAGGAGTCTCGGTGGCAGTGGCTGGCGTCATTGGTTTTGTTGGGTTAATCATTCCTCACCTGATGCGCCTTTTGTTGGGTTCCGATTACCGTATTTTGCTGGTCAGTTCCTTTTTGTCTGGCTCTATTTTTCTGGTTCTTTCGGATGTGATTGCCCGTACC
>JBBQXI010000013.1:0-23349 GCA_038209805.1 Bacteroidales bacterium
AGTGGAAGTTTTCCTGTAAAATGATTCAATGCTTTAAAACGCATTTGCAACCCGGGTGAAATATTCCCGCCAATAAATTCATTCTTTTCTGAAACCAGGTCGTAAGTTATAGCAGTTCCCGCATCGATAATCAGTAGATTCTGATTGGGAAATAGTTCATTTGCTCCAACTGCCGCGGCCAGCCTGTCTTTCCCCAGAGTTTCGGGTGTTTCATATAAATTTTTAATCGGAAGTTCGGTCTGATGGTCAAGTTCAATAAAAAGATCAAAATTTCCGGATAAAAATTGAAGGATTTCATCGTCAACAGGTTTTACACTCGAAAGAATGGCCTGATTTAATTGTGGATGTTCATCTTTGAGCATTTTTAAATGACTTACTGTTAACTGCTCGATTGGAACGTTAAACATTAAATCGTGCTGATTGAACAAAGCAAGCTTTGTGCGACTATTACCGATATCGATTACGAGATTAATCAAGGTTAATCCTCAATTCGTTGACTAATATCCATTGCACTTACTGAATGAGTGAGTGCCCCGATTGAAATATAATCGACTCCGGTTGCTGCAACATCACGCAAGCGTTCGAGAGTAATATTTCCTGATGCTTCTACCTTTGCCCTGCCGGCAATCAATTGAACTCCTTTACGCATCGTTTCCAAATCCATATTATCGAGCATGATGACATCTGCTTTTGCGTCAATAGCCTCCTGAACCTGTTCAAGAGTGGTGGTTTCAACTTCAATTTTAATTCCATGCTCAACACTACTGCGCACTGCTTTTACCGCGGCTGTAATTCCACCAGCTACTTCAATGTGATTATCTTTGATCATGGCCATGTCGTGCAGGCCTAGTCGGTGATTGCTGGCACCTCCGGTTTTTACCGCATATTTGTCAAGCTTGTTGAAGCCAGGAAGTGTTTTTCTTGTATCCAAAATCACGGTCTGAAAATCTTTAACCGCATCGGCATATATGGCTGACATTGTTGCGATGCCGGATAAACGTTGTAGAAAGTTGAGGGCAGTTCGTTCGCCAGTCAGCAGGGCGCGGTAAGTTCCTTCAAACTCAACCAATACATCTCCTTTTTTTACTTTCGAGCCGTCAGGGGTAATTTCATTCCAGATCAGGTCATGATCAAGTTTTTTGAAAACCATTTCGGCAACCGGAAGTCCTGCAACTACACCATCGGTTTTTGCAACCATTTTAGCTTTACGCCTTAATTCTGAAGGGACTATATTATCCGTTGTAATATCACCTTCGCCGACATCATCTTTTAGTGCCAGGTCGATTAGAATGAGTGCTGCTTCTGTTACTTTTTTGTTCATATTCTATTTTCTGATTTCCTGAAATTTAAACTGATGGTCTATCTGCTGAATCAGGTGAGCGCAAAAATTCGGGTCTTCCGATTTATAATCTTCCCGAATATGTCCGCCACGGCTTTCTTTTCGAATTAATGCCGATTCGCAAATCAGGCTGCAAATATCAGTAATGTGTTTGATTTTTAAAAGATTGTATTCGGTAATTTTTTCAGGCAAAAGGTTTTTTATCTCCTGAAGTTCTTTTATTGCTTCGGTTAATTTTTGGGCCGAACGTACGATTCCTGCCTTTTTACTCATCAGCGCTGCAATCTGGTTTTTAGTTTCCAGAAAGAAGGTTTCATTGGCGTTATCGACGTGAATGATATTTATTTCAGGCAAACTAAATGAAATTTCGCTTTCTGCATTTGCTTTTTCTGCCGCCCGTTTCCCAAAAACAAGGCATTCGAGCAGTGAGTTGCTTGCCAGTCGGTTAGCTCCCATAACTCCGGTTGATGCTACTTCGCCACAGGCAAACAGTCCTTTAATGTTGGTTTCTCCATCGAGGTCGGTCTGGATTCCTCCAACCATGTAGTGAGCTGCCGGCGATATTGGCAACAGGTCGCTAGTCAGATCGATGTTGTATTTTAATAAGGTATGGTATATCGTTGAGAACCGTTTTTTTATTGTTTCCGGGTTGAGGTGTTTTAAACTCAGGTAAACAAAATCGGAATGGTGAATCTGCAATTGGTTGTATATTTCAAAGGCCACCACATCGCGGGGAGCAAGTTCTGCCAGCGGATGACTGTGTTGCATAAATCGTTCGCCTTCTTTGTTGAGCAGCCATGCACCTTCGCCACGAACAGCTTCGCTGATCAGAAATGCGTCTTCGCCCGGAATATACAAGGCTGATGGATGGAACTGGATAAATTCGATGTCGGCTAATTTGGCGCCAGCGTGGTATGCCAGTGCAATTCCGTCGCCAGTGGCTGTATGCGGATTGGTCGAACGATCGTAAATGCGCGATAATCCTCCGGTTGCGATAATGGTTGACTTCGATCTGAAAATAATGTTATTCCCGCTTACAAAGTCGAAAGCCTGAACTCCGGAACAAATTTGATTTTCAACCAAGAGTTCAACAACAGTGGTGTATTCGAAGGCCGAAATGTTATTCTGCTCCTTAACACGGTTCAGCATAAATAAAGTGAGCCCTTTCCCGGTTGCATCTCCTCCGGCGTGAAGTATCCGCCGATGGCTATGACCGCCTTCCAGCCCAAGGACAAATTCGCCATTTTCTTTGTCGAATTGCATCCCAAGCCGAATCAATTCCTGTACACAACTTTGTCCTTCGCGAACCAGTATTTTTACAGCATCCAAATCGCAAAGCTCACGCCCAGCGGTAAGTGTGTCCTGAATGTGCGATTCAAACGAATCTTCAGGAGCCGTAACAGCGGCGATGCCGCCTTGGGCATAATATGAGTTACTGGTGTCGAGATGAGATTTGGTAATGATGGCAACACTTCCGTTTTTCGAAGCGTGATAAGCAGCCGTAAGTCCGGCTAACCCACTTCCTACGACAATGGTGTCAAATTCTTTAATTTCAATTGAATGAAGATCTGCCATCTGAAGATTGTTTTCTTACAAGGGCGCAAAGGTATAAAAACAGTTCGACAGGAGTATGACAAACGGCATTTTGTGTGTCACTCGCATGGTTTCTTAACTCAAACAGTATATTTGGAGGAAACTTAATCTTTTATTTCCAACATGAATCCGCTGCCATGAATATTACGGATTTCGACTGATTCATCGTCAGCAAAAAACTTCCGTAGTTTGGTGAGGTAAACATCCATGCTGCGGGCTGTAAAATAACCATCGTCACCCCATATTTTCCGGAGTGCAGTTTCGCGTGGTAACAACTCGTTCCGGTTGTCGCAAAGCATTTTCAGGAGTTCAGCTTCTTTGGGCGATAGCTTTTGTTTCGAATTATCGTGTTCGAGGGTTCGCAGTTTGAAATCGAACAGATAAGTACCGATTTGATAAAAGTCTGATTCTTTGGATTGGTTTCCATTTCCTCTTTTCAGAATAGCTTTAAGCTTAAAAATAAGAACTTCGGTGTCGAATGGTTTGGTGATGTAATCGTCGGCACCAATTTTATAACCTTTCAAAACATCATCCCTGAGGTTTTTAGCCGTCAGGAAAAGAATTGGTACAACTGGATTAAGCTTTCTGATCTCTGCACCGATGGTGAATCCGTCAACATGAGGCAACATCACATCCAGAATACAGATGTCGTAACTGATTTTATTGAATTGGGGTAGGGCAAGTTGCCCGTCATCTAACCAATCTACTTCAAAATCGTTGATTTCGAGATAGGATTTCAGGACAGCTCCAAAACTGAGATCGTCTTCAACCAGAAATATGTGGGGTTTTGAGTTCATCTTGATTATTTTTATACTAAAAGTGTTGTTTTATTCCTATAATCTTGACTCACCCCTTCGCATCTGAGATGCTCTTCCCCTCTCTTTTAAAAGAGAAGGGAGACGTCCGCTTGCGGACGTGGGGTGAGTGAAAAGAAAATTCAGACAATAGATAGTTTCGTTTACTTATAAACCAAAGCAATAAGAAATTTTATTACTCTCTTACAAACGGAATGAAAACTTCAAAGCTACTGCCTTTTTCTGACTCACTGTGTACCGTAATGTTTCCGTGGTTAGCTTCCAGAATTGCCTTCACATAACTCAGGCCGAGTCCGAAGCCTTTCACATTATGAATGTTTCCACTCGTTTGGCGGTAGAAGCGTTCGAAAATGCGACTTTGCACCATTTTTGTCATGCCAATTCCTTTATCTTCAATCGTAATAATTACTCCTTTGTTGGTATTTCGGGTAGCGATTTTAATTTCCGGGGCATTTAACGAGTATTTATTGGCATTGTCGAGCAGGTTGTAAATCAGATTGGCAAAGTGGTTGACATCGCTTGTCGCTACCGGATTGATAGCCTGAAAATTGCTGGTGATTATGCCACTTTTTTTCTCAACCTGAAGGACAATGCTTTGCATGGCGTTTTCAATGACTTCGTGCAAGTCGAAGGCTTCCCATTTGAATTCAAATTCTTTTTTGTCGAGCCTGGCAATCGTCAAGATGTCTTCGACCTGTCGGTTCATTCGTAGATTTTCCTTTTTAATCATCTCGATAAAATATCGGATTCGCTCCGGATTTTCGATCACTTTTTGATTCGAAATTGAATCGGCTGCTACTGAAATAGTAGCCATTGGAGTTTTAAATTCGTGAGTCATGTTGTTAATGAAGTCGGACTTCATCTCCGAGATTTTCTTTTGCTTCAGGATGAAATAAATACTAGTGGCAAAAGTGACTAGAACGATAACGGAAAAAATCAGGGAGATAAGTAATAACCAATTGAGCGTTTTGTATATAAATGATTCTTTTTCTGGAAAATAAACTGAGAGTTTGATATTTTTCTGGAAAATATCGTTTGGAAACATGTTGACCTTGTAATTGCTTTGGACCAGAAGAATAGAATCAGCTTTCACTGTTTTCGAAGAGATCAGTGAATCTTTAATGATTCCAATTTCAAATGGGATGGGAATGTTGCGGTTTTTGAGTTCCATCGTTAATACTTCTTTTACGCGATCGATCGAGACATCCTCTTCCCACATCGAAATTTCCTGAACTACCTTGTTGGCAACCCGTTTCAGTTGATCGGTTTTGACTTCAAATCTCCGTTTTATGCCTGATGCCGAATCGTTCCATTCTTCATATTGACCGACAAGCGAATCCATTTTATGAATACCATGCGCATATAGCGAGTCTAAATTTTGGACAAGACTATCTTTATTTATTATTACAACTTTCTTATTGTGTCTATAACCAGATCTGTTGTTTTTGGTCAATATATGATATTGAATGCTATTTTTACTTCTTTCTCCATTCACAATCATCTCAATTTGTTGGGCTGATGGCTTTAATTGAATCATTCCTCTTTTGGATTTCGATCCTTGAAAATTTGGTGGTGGGGGAGGAGGAGGAGGTGGTACAGCACCAGGAAGATTAGCTGTATCGACCATCGCAAAATGATTAATCATCCGGAAATCTTGCAAAGTTTCAAGCCGGTTGGTGGTGCCGTTCAATGCTTCGTTAACACTGCGGTCGAAAAGTTCATTTCTGACTCGAATTGCATTGTTCATCCATACCAACTGAATGATAATGATTCCGAGAATGGAAATGCCCATAAGCGTGATAAGCCCTGTGATGATTTTCTTGTTCATGATTCAAAGGTAATTATTAAATGTAGCGTTGATAGGACTTTAACTTTTCCTTAACAGACTTTAACCGGGCATTAACTTAGTGTTCGCTGGAGGTTAGCGTATCTTTGTTTCATGAAACGAGCTAAAATATTTGCTGCGAAAAAGGATGAATTTTAGTTGCGAGTTCCAATAGGTTGCACGGATTTTTAAAAATAGCTAATGGCTCTTTCAAATGAAAATTATTCACTAAAACTATATAATCATGAAAAACAAATTGCTCTCAGTTGGAATAGTTGGATTGACAGGTGTATTGCTCTCATCTTTTATGTTGGTACAAAAAGGTGATGAATTGCAGGAGCCTAAAAAATCCCGTCACATTAAAATGGTAAAAATGGAGAACGGAAAGAAAATGGAACTGGATACGGTTTTGACTGGTAACGATGTTTTTGTTTGGAATGGAGATACAATAAGCCCAGCTAAACATATCGGAAAGTTCAGTTCTTCAGGATTTGACAAAATGCACCAGTTTGATGTAACAGTTGATGATCTTAAAGGAAAAGAAAATACGATGATTTTAAGGACCCGTGTTGGAAAATCAGGAGAACCAATGATCTGGAACATGGATTCCGGCGATGATATGGAAATTATTACTGAAGATGTTGATTCGTTAGGAAAACGGATAGTTGTCAGAAAGATGATGAAAGATGGTGCTGAAGAGGCCATGAGTTTCAGAAATGGCGATTTTGATATGCTTGTCCCTCCCCCTCCCCCGATGCCGCCTGTTCCTCCATTTTCACACCTGAAAATGATGAAAATGCAGCATGCCGGACAAATCATTGATTTGAATGATCCGAATATCGTTTCGTACAAGAAAAAGGAAGTTAAAGGCGGAATGGAAAAAATCGAAATCATCCGTAAAAAGTCAGAAAATCAGGAACCCATGATTTTTGATTTCAACGGTGATCCAGAATTAATAGCTCCTGAGCCTCCTGAAGCACCTGAATTCAATTGGAAATCAGATGGTGATAGTATTCATATGAAGATTATTGGAAAGCGAAAAATGATAAAAGGAAAAGATGGCAAGGAAATTGTTGTAAAAGTTGAGACTGAAGAAAATAAATAGCATACTTTTGCGTTAATTATGTTGTACCCTTTCCCCCGAAGTCATAACGCGAAAACAATTAAACAGAAATCAGCAGAAGCGATCGGAATAAATTTCTGATCGCTTTTTTTATTGCGTTAGTTTTGCTGTATTTGGAGCATAAATTTGAGCGATTGAAATCTACAATTTTATTGGTTTTTAAAAATAAGAAACCACCGAAGGGGAATTCGGTGGTTCAAATGCCTTTACATTTCTGCTTTGGGCTAATCCCAACACATAGCGGTTTTAGAATTGAATTTGATGCTGTTTAATTCTTACATGAAAAAATCGTGTTATGTGCTTGCTGATTCAAAAGTAGGCAATTGTAGTTTATACCTAAAGTAAATTCTGTGAACTCCTGTTTTTTGCAGATGAACGGCAGCTTTGGCAACAAAAATACAGACTTCGTGATTTTCTTCTTAGATTGGTTTTTATCCAGCTTTTGCTGTATAAACGTCATTTTGACGCATTTTTTGCAAACGTTTGCAGTAAATTCGATATGATTTTATGATTAATAAAGCGTATGCTAATCCAATTTTTTATACTTAAATTTGACAACCACTAAACTCGTAGAATCAATGGCTCTTTTTGAAAATAAATATGAAGAGCGCATGCTCTGGTCCAGGTTTCTCGAAGGAGATACTCAGGTGCTGAGTCTGATTTTTATGCGCTATTCTAATTTCTTATTCGATTATGGCTGCCGGTTTACAGCTGATCAGGATTTGGTAAAAGATTGTATTCAGGAAGTGTTTTGCACCTTAATAAGAACCCACAAAAAATTATCGGATACAGACAATGTAAAGCTTTACCTTTTGAAATCAGTTAAGCGAAGAATTATTCGTGAACTGAAGAATGTAAGTAATAAAACCCTGTCATTAGACGATTATGATTATTCGTTTAGCCTCGTTTGGTCTGAAAATTTGGAGAATCAGATAACCGAATTGGCTGAGGAGAAGATGCTGCTAATTGCTGATGCTATGAATTCACTTACTGAAAGACAAAAGGAAGCAATTTATTTACGTTTTAACCGTGGGCTCGAATACGAAGAAATCTCTTCTTTGCTAAGCCTCAATTACCAATCATCCCGTGCCTTAATCCATCGAGCCATTGAAAAAATTCGTGAAATCGTTCATGTTCAGGAAAAGAAAATCACCCAGATTTTATTCTCAATTCTATTTGGCAATTCGAAAGCTGTTCTTTAACACAAAAGAAAGTTTGAAATTCACATCAACAAAAATCGACTGCTTGTCTTTTGGTTATAGAAATTATAAACATGGATAAGTACAGAGATTATTCTGCGGTCGACTTTTTAGATGATGAGCGCTTTCTGAAGTGGCTATCCGATCCAACTCAGGAAGATATTGATTTTTGGAATACTTTCCTTAAAAATCACCCATACAAGAAAGCGGAAATAAAAGAAGCTATCCTTATTTCTAAATTATTCCATTCAAGCGAAAATAAGCTTAAGCTCACTGAACAATATGACCTTTGGGAAAAGATTCAGAATGAATCGAAGGCATCAAACCGGACTGTCCTTTTAGGATTCTTAAAATATGTAGCTGTATTTGTTCTTGTCTTCTTTTCAGGAGCAGTTTCTTATCGAGTTTATCAAAATTTATCCATACAACAACAGTTTCAGTTGGCCGAATCTATTCCTGCAGCTAGAGGTGAAGCCATGATTGTTTTGGCTGACGGATCAACTGTATCACTTGAAAAGCAAATGTCTCAAATTTCTTACAGCGAGAATGGAGAACAACTCATTGTAAATAAGGATACGATACAGCTGAAGCCCGGTTCGCAGGCAGAGTCAATAAATAAAGTGATTATTTCATACGGGAAAAAATCAATGATTTTGCTTGCTGATGGCACAAAGATTTGGCTTAATGCTGGAAGTCAGCTTGCATTTCCAGCTGTCTTTTCTGATGAAATCAGGCAGGTTACCTTAGTCGGTGAAGCTTTTTTCGACGTAGCAAAAAATCCGGAGAAACCCTTCATTGTTAAAACTTCAGATTTAAGTGTTCAGGTTTTGGGTACGCGTTTCGATATTTCGGCTTATCCTGAAGATAAGGTAATTCAGACGGTATTGGAAGAAGGAAAAGTTTACCTGAAATACCATGGAAAAGGAATTTTGAATCGGGAATATGCTATTGAGATGCAACCTAATCAAATGGTCGAACTGGATAAGGCTTCAGGGACGGCCAGCCGGAAGATGGTCGATGTTTCAAAATATATCTCATGGAAAGATGGATTACTCGAATTCGAAAAAGTGGATTTGGAGAGGGCATTGAAACAGGTTGAACGCTTTTATGATATAAAAATTCTTCTGTCAGATGAAGCAATTAGAAGTTACAAGCTTTCGGGTAAA
This sequence comes from Bacteroidales bacterium, assembly GCA_038209805.1. Taxonomy (GTDB): domain Bacteria; phylum Bacteroidota; class Bacteroidia; order Bacteroidales; family Prolixibacteraceae; genus Aquipluma. The sequence goes on from JBBQXI010000013.1 coordinate 9,061, forward strand.
CTGGATTTGAAAGATGAACCGGAAAAAGTACTAAATGTAATTAAGCTAACAGTGCCGATTGACTGGCATAGAAAGAGTAACGGAGATTTTATAATAACTAAAAAATAACTAAACCCAAAATAAAAAAAAATCCGAAGAATGTTCCCGCATTCTCCGGATCGAAATAAAAAGTGCATGTGATTAGTAATTAAAACTAAACGTCTAAAAGTATGAAAAAAAAGTTTCATCAACGAATCTTCCATGATTTTGGCAGGTTCAAAAAACTGTTCCTTATTATGAGGCTATCCTTTATCATGTTGCTTGTTAGTTCATTAACTGTTATCGGCAACAGCTACTCTCAGTCAACAAAATTTTCTTTTCAATTGTCTAAAGTGACAATAAAAGATGTTTTTCAAGAAATTGAGCACAACAGCGAGTTCATTATTGTCTACTCTGACAATATGATCGATGTTTCGCGCGAAGTTTCGTTAAAGGTTTCTGATGTTTCTGTCGAAAGAATTTTAGATCAGGTTCTTAAAGCATCGGGCAATGGTTATGAAATTAAAGATCGGCAAATTGCAATTACCGAACGAAAAGGACTTCCACTGGATGGGATGATGATCCAGAAAGGGTACGAACTTAAAGGTGCTATCAAAACCTCTGATGGCAGTCCGCTTCCCGGAGCAACCATTGTCGAAAAGGGTACGACGAATGGTACAATTACCGATTTTGACGGAAAGTTCACCTTGAACGTTAGTAAACAGCCAGCAACCTTATCGTTTTCGTTTGTTGGTTATACAACTGTTGAAATGGAATATAAAGGACAGGCGACTATGAATGTCGAGTTGAAGGAAGAATCTATCGGTATCGAGGAAGTTGTGGCAGTGGGCTATGGAGTTCAGCGCAAATCGGACTTGACCGGTGCAACAAACCGTTTGTCTGATAAGGATATGAATAAATCGCTGGCCACTTCTCCTGTTGAAATGATGCAGGGTCGTATTGCCGGTGTAAACATTACCCAAAATAACGGGGAACCAGGCGGGGGAATGACTGTTAGGGTCAGGGGATCGAGTTCTATTCGTTCAGGGCAGGAGCCTCTTTATGTTGTTGACGGTATTCCTCTTGATAATTCCAATCTTACTCCATCAGGAGGTACTGCTGCCGGTTACGGAAGTGGTGGAAGTAAAAACCCGCTGGGGTTTATCAATCCTGAAGACATTGAATCAATCGATATTTTGAAAGATGCTTCTTCTACTGCCATTTATGGTGCGCGTGGAGCCAATGGGGTGGTACTTGTAACGACAAAAAAAGGAAAGAAAGGAGAAAGTACAATTACTTTCGATTCATATGTGGGTGTTTCTGAAATTCGTGAGAAAATGGATGTTTTAAGTGCGGACCAATTTCGGTCATATACCAGAGCTAATGGTACTAAATTGCTCGATTTGGGCGCTAGTATCAATTGGCAAGATGAAATATTCAGGTCAGCGATTACTCAGAATCAGGCTTTGGGTTTAAGTGGCGGAACTGAAAAATCAACCTACCACCTTTCTCTTGGTTATTTAGATCAACAAGGTATTGTTAATAATTCCGGCATTAAAAAGTTAAACGGAAGTATAAAACTAACCCAAAAGGCATTTGCCGACAAGTTATTGTTATCAGCAAGTTTGTTGGCCTCGCAACAAGAAGACAGTCGTATGCCTATTTCTGAAGCCAGCGGCTCGGGCTATGAAGGTGACTTGATTATTACAGCCCTTAAATCGAACCCAACATTCCCAATTTACAACGCCAATGGTACTTATTATCAACATACAACTGATCAACGCAATCCAGTGGCTATGATGAATCTTGTTGATGATAAGGTGAATACAGTTCGTGTGGTTGCGAATATGTCGGCTGAATACGAAATTATAAAAGGATTGAAATATAAATTGAATGTAGGTTTAGATCGAACCAATGCAGAGCGTCGTGTAAATCAGGACCAGCAATTAAGCTATTTGTCGAACAAAGGTGAAGCCTACATTAACGGTATTATTGCAAATAACAAGTTGATTGAGAATTATATTACCTACGCAACTAAAATAGGCAAGGAGCATTCTTTTAATTTTCTTTTAGGCCATTCTTACCAGGATTTCAATGGAACCTCAAACAATACTAAGGTTGATGGTTTTACGGTGCAAGGAGTAAAGTATACCAATAATCTGGGGTACGGAAATTTCTCGGCAGCAGTAGCATCTTCTGCTGCTTATGAACGCGAACTTCAATCATTTTTTGGACGTGTAAATTATTCGTTGAGAGAAAAATATCTGCTGACATTTACGATGCGTCGTGATGGATCATCCAAATTTGGAGCCAACAATAAATATGGAAACTTTCCTTCGGCTGCTTTCGCATGGCGAGTGATGGAAGAAGACTTCATGAAACATGTTGATCTATTCAGTAATTTGAAATTTCGTGTAGGTTGGGGCTTAACCGGAAATCAGGAAATTCCCGATAAAATTTCGTTGATGTCAGTTGGAACATCGTCCAATGCAAACTTTTCAAGTAACGGGGTACTCATTCCGGGTATTACTTTCAATCGGACACCAAATCCTGACATCAAATGGGAAACTACCAAGCAGATTAATTTTGGTTTAGATTTTGGATTTCTGAAAGATCGTTTGACGGGTACATTTGATTTATTTAGCAAAACAACAACCGATGTATTGCTTCAGATTTCGTCGAAGGATCCTGCTCCAACTTCAACGCAATGGCAAAATGTCCCTGGTTTAAAAATCGTGAATAACGGGGTTGAGCTTGGTTTGACGGGTGTGATGATCGATAAGGATGGGTTAAGATGGGATGCAACTTTTAATGTGGCCCAGATTAAGAATAACGTAAAAGGCTTGGGAACTTCTATTGTAACAGGTGCAGCTGCAGGTCAAGGTCTGTCTGGAACATTCGTTCAACTTATTGCTAATGATCAACCCATCGGTTCTTTCTACGGAATGGTATTCGAAGGATTTGATTCAAATGGCATTAGCGTATATAAAAAAGATGCCAATGGGAATGTTGTGAAAGAATTTTTAGGTTCAGCACTACCTAAAGTTACTTATAGCTTAAGCTCTTCAGTAAAATTCAAAAGTTTTGATGCCAGTATTTTCTGGTATGGAACTCAAGGCAACAAAGTTTACAACAACACTGCCAATGCCTTATTTGTTAAAGGTACACTGGATAAATCAAGTAACGTCAGAGCTGATATCGCAACATCTTCTGAAAGTGCTTCCAATTCAAATGCTTTTTCTTCAAGGTTTATTGAAGATGGCTCATTCCTTCGGTTGGCAAACTTAACGTTCGGTTATACTTTCAATACCAAATCAGTTAAATGGTTGAGTAAGCTAAGAGTTTATGCTACTGGGAATAATTTACTCCTGATCACTAAATACAAAGGTTTTGACCCCGAAGTTAATTCAGATGCTTCAAGTAATAATGTGCCATCTATGGGTGTCGATTACTCTTCGTTCCCAAAATCGCGGACATTTACCTTTGGTGTTAACCTTCAATTTTAAATCTTAAATTCAGCATACAATGAAACGAAATAAATTCATTAAATACTGCACTTTTACTGCACTTGTCGGGTTAATGGCATGTACCAGCCTCGACGAAAAAGTTCTTGACGAACAACTTGGAACCAACCTGATAAACGATCCAAATAATATGACCGCATTGATAAATGCGCCTTATGCCAGTTTACGACGTACCATAGAATGGTACGATTACTGGGCTCTACAGGAAGTATCAACAGACGAAGTAATTGTCCCTACACGTGGTACCGACTGGTACGATAACGGCGAATGGCAACAACTTCATCTTCAAAGCTGGACTGCTGATCATATTCGTATGAAAAACGTATGGGAAGCTTTAAATCAGGGTGTGTCGCGTTCCAATATTGCCATTAATTATATTGGAAAATTTCCAGTCACCGCCACAACCACTCAATACATCAACGAGGCCAAGTTTTTGAGAGCCTATTATATGTATCTATTGTGCGACTTGTTTGGACAGGTTCCATACAGAGAAGCCGAAGAAGTAGATTTTTCAGTGGCACCAATTGTACTTGACAGAAAAGGTGCTGCCGATAAAATCATTGCTGAGTTGACTGACGCATTACCTAATTTGAAAACAAAAACTGAAGTTGGTTCTGATCGTGCTACCAAGGGAGCAGCTCAGGCATTGCTAGCTAAAGTATATTTGAATTATGAGGTTTGGACTGGAACAAAGAAATATGCTGAAGCGGTTTCTGCTTGTAATGATTTGATCAGTAATACCAGTTATGCGGTGGCAACTGATTATTGGACCATGTTTCAGAAAGATGTAGCTGAACATTCCGAATTTATTCTGAGAGTTCCTATGGATGATAAAGTAGATATGGGTAGTGGAAGTGTGTGGGCTAACTTTACACTGCATTACAGTCAGGCATTTGGTAATATTACCAGTACATGGAACGGCCCATGTACCACTTCTACCTTCTTTGATACCTGGGATAAAGTAAATGATACTCGTTATCAAGATAATCGGATCAAAACAGAATGTGGCTTTAATCAAGGATTCCTTGTGGGGCAGCAGTATGGTTTGGATGGTACGGCATTAAAACAACGTGATGGGTCTCCATTAATTTTTGTTCCTGAAGTGAATCTTGAAAGTACTCCTGAAAACGGAGGCATACGTGTAGTGAAATTTGCGCCTAATTCAACTACTACTCATCAATTCTCTTCACCTAACGATGTGCCGATCATTCGCATCTCGGATATTTACCTGATCCGTGCGGAAGCCAAATTAAGGAATGGTGATGCTGCCGGTGCCTTAGCCGACGTTAATTTCATCAGGAGCAAACGTAGTGCTACAGGCAAAATATTGCCAGCGCTTACCTCGGTTACTTTGGCTGACGTTTTGAAAGAACGTGGCTACGAACTTTACTGGGAAGGAATGCGCCGTCAGGATTTGATCCGTTTTGGCAAATTCGGTGAAACATGGCAGGGCAAACCAACAACCGCCGCAACAAAAGTGATTTATCCAATCCCAACCTCGGCTTTGGGTGCAAACGCAGACATTACTCAAAACCCAGGTTACTAATCAGTTTAATGATATTCGGGATTTTATCCCGGGTTTTTGCGAATAATCCGGCGGCTTTCCAGAGGGAAGGCCGCTTTTTATCCAATAGATGAACCCTAAAGCCGACCCATAAAACAGGTTGACTTTAGGGTTTTGTCATGATCTGTCTGGAATTATTTTTTGCAATTGAATACCAAATATATTTTAAGTGTATATTATACAATTATATTTGCATGTAATTTATAAACCGAATTAGCTAGCTTAATATGAAACTAAAACTCTCCATTTTTTTCATCTGCCTAATATTCGCGGCTTCAGTAGGCGCACAAACGCAACCCAAAACGCTGGTTGTTAAAGCGGGTTCTCCAATTGCTCCCATTCAGTCAACCATGTGGGGCTTGTTTTTCGAGGACATAAATTTTGCTGCCGACGGTGGAATTTATGCCGAATTGGTAAAAAACCGCTCGTTCGAATTCTATAAACCACTAATGGGTTGGGAAAAATCTGGCGAAGAATATGCCGGTCAATTCCAGATTGTTAATAGTCAGAACGAAAATAATCCACGGTTCTTGCGTCTCGAATCGTTGCAGGGAAAAGAACTGGGGTTGGTTAACGAAGGTTTCCGTGGAATGGGTGTTATTGCTGGCGAAAATTACCTGTTTTCAATTCTTGCCAAACAAGAACAAGGCGCTTCAGCGCTCAAAATCGAGTTACTCGATTCAACCGGATTGGTAATTGGCAATTCGGAAGTGAAAAGCTTTTCAGGCGATTGGAAAACGTATGAAACGAAGTTCGCTTGTTCCGTAACTCATCCAAAAGCTCAATTACGACTAATTCTAGTTGGAAAAGGGGTACTCGATATCGATATGGTTTCGCTTTTTCCTGAACATACTTGGAAAAATCGCAAGAATGGTCTTCGTGCTGATTTAGTACAGAAACTTGCCGACCTGAAACCTGGATTTTTGCGTTTCCCGGGAGGCTGCATTGTTGAAGGGCACGAACTTGAAACCCGCTACCAATGGAAAAAAACTGTTGGAAATGTAGATGATCGCAAACTGATTGTCAATCGCTGGAATACCGAATTTTCATACCGGAATGCTCCGGATTATTTTCAGTCGTACGGTTTGGGGTTCTTTGAATATTTTCAGCTTGCTGAAGATATTGGTGCTGCCCCGCTTCCAATTCTGAACTGTGGAATGGCCTGCGAATTTAATTCCTCAGAGCTGGTTCCGCTCGACAAACTCGATCCATATATTCAGGATATTCTTGATTTGATTGAATTTGCCAATGGAGAAACCACTACAAAATGGGGTAAATTACGCGCCGACATGGGTCATCCAGCACCGTTTAACCTGAAAATGGTTGGCGTTGGAAACGAACAGTGGGGAACCCAGTACATCGATCGTTTAAAGATTTTCCTGAAAGTTCTGAACGAAAAACATCCTGAAATCAAGTTTGTTGGTGGCGCTGGTCCTTCGCCCGACGGAAAAGATTTTGATTACCTCTGGACACAAATGCGCGAATTGAATGTTCCGTTGGTTGACGAACATTATTACCGCTCGCCAGATTGGTTCCTGAAAAATGCTTCGCGTTACGATAATTACGACCGTAAAGGTCCAAAAATATTTGCCGGCGAATATGCTGCTCACGATAAGGAAGGAAAAGATGCGGAATCGCGCAATACCTGGAAAAGTGCATTGGCCGAGGCCGCTTTAATGACCGGTTTGGAGCGCAATGCAGATGTGGTTTACATGGCTTCGTACGCACCGTTGTTTGGTAATGTGAATGCATGGCAGTGGCGTCCCGACCTGATTTGGTTCGATAACCTGAAGTCGGCTGCGACTCCGAACTACTACGTACAGAAAATGTTCTCGACTAATGCGGGCACCGATGTTGTTTCGGCTTTGGTTGACGGCAAACCATTAACTGGTCAGGACAGTTTGTTTGCCAGCGCCTGTGTCGATTCAAAAACTTCGGAACTGATTGTGAAATTGGTAAATGTGGCCAGAAAACCAGCGTCGTTAACACTTTCTCTTGAAGGGAAACAACCAGCAGTAAAAGAAATCAGCCTTCAGGTAGTTGCAAATGTTAATCCCGGAGCATTCAATCAGGTTGGTAAACCCGAAGAAGTAACTCCGGTTGAACGGAAACAAAAGATTTCAGGAAAGAAAATAGTGATGAATCTGGATGCCTATTCATTGACTGTGGTAAAAATTCCGCTGAAGAAGTAGTCCGTCAATGTCAGCCACGGAAAAGGACTTTTCAGACAAATATAGTGTCGGGGAAGTCCTTTTTGTTTTATATCAATTTTTGTGCAATCGTTTTCAAAACGAGAATTACAATTTGTACCTTTCGGCTGCAAAAATTGAATTGATCGTTTAACTAACCAATACATACTACTTATGGCTAAACAAAATGAAGCTTCGAGGCGGTTGTTCCTGAAACAGGCAGCTGCAATCTCATCGATGATGGTATTTCCAACAATTCTTACCAAAGCAATGTCAGGCACTTATTCTCCTGCGGTCGGATTGGCCGGTGCCAATGAGCGTGTTAATCTGGCGTGTGTTGGCATTGGAAACCAAGGTGGTTCTGATGTGTTTTCCTTATACAATACCGGATTTTGTAACATTGTAGCTGTTTGCGACACCGACATGGGAGCTCCACAGACACAGAAAGTACTCGAAAAATTTCCAGATGTGCCTCGTTTTCAGGATTTCCGAAAAATGTTCGACAAAATGGCAAGCCAGTTCGACGCCGTTTTGGTTGGTGTTCCAGATCATTCACATTTCGCAATTGCCATGCTGGCCATGTCGTTAGGTAAAGCTGTTTATGTTGAGAAGCCCATGGGACGTACCTTTAACGAGGTTGAACTCATGATGAAGGCTGCGAAAAAGTACAATGTGGTATCTCAAATGGGTAATCAGGGACATTCTGAAGCCAATTATTTTCAGTTTAAAGCTTGGACCGAAGCCGGAATTATTAAAGATGTTACCGCGATTACTGCGCATATGAATTCGGCTCGTCGCTGGCACGGCTGGGATCCAAAAATCACAAAATTCCCTGCAGCAGAGCCAATTCCTGAAACACTGGATTGGGATACCTGGCATTCGGATGTGAAAATGCACGATTACAACCACGATTTTATTAACGGACAGTGGCGTTGCTGGTACGATTTCGGAATGGGCGCATTGGGCGACTGGGGTGCGCATATCATCGATACTGCTCACCAATTCCTGAATTTGGGCCTGCCTTACGAAGTTGATCCGGTAAAATTAGAAGGCCACAATGCGTTCTTCTTCCCCATGTCGTCGACACTATCATTTAAATTTCCGAAACGGGATAATATGCCGCCGGTTGAAATTATGTGGTACGATGGTGTAAATAATATTCCTTCTGTTCCTGAAGGTTTCGGGACTACTGAGCTTGATCCTAACATTCCTCCAACCAGTGTTGGAAAAGTACAACCTGCCAAACTGAATCCGGGAAAGGAAATTTACAGCAAAGACCTTACGTTTAAGGGTGGATCGCATGGAAGCACCTTGTCGATCATTCCTGCTGAAAAGGCAAAGGAAATGGAATCAAAATTGCCTGAAGTACCGGTAAGTCCGTCGAACCATTATGCCAATTTTCTGAAGGCTGTTAAAGGCGAGGAAAAGACTCGTTCACCATTCGAAATTGCTGGTCCTTTGAGTCAGGTTTTTAACCTTGGCGTTTTGGCTCAGCAATTAAATACCAAAATCGTTTTTGACCGCGAAACCAAACAAATCACCAACAATAAACTGGCTAATCAGATGTTGATTGGAGCTCCGCCTCGCAAAGGCTGGGAGCAGTTTTATAAACTCTAAAGTTTTTCATAAAAAGCAAGTAAGCCTGGAATTCAATGTTCTGGGCTTTCTTGTTTTTTATACTGTCCTATTCAATAGAAAGAACTTGATCAACAATCGTCGACTTAACGATAAAGACATATTCCTCGAGAACTGCAAATTCGTCATCAGTCAATTCCAGATTATTGTATGCTTCATAAAATCCCTGAATGCGATCAATATCTGCTATTCGGGTCAGCCCCATTAGCAAAGTGGTAAGGAAGTTGAATGCTTCGATGTGATGAATCCATGAACGCCCGCTAAAAAGCGATTGCATAGTAAACGCATCAGTTATTTCTTCTTCCTCTTTAGTCGACAGATCTGCAAATAATTCAGATGATGATAAAATCTTTAATAAAGTGTATTCAGGAAAGAGTGCACTGTATTCCCTAAGTTTAGTTTCATATTGAGCGTCTTCTTCAGCCCTTAGTATAATTAGTTCCAGGAAATACGAAGCTGGATTTTCTGGTGTTTTTTTTCTGAATTCGTTCAGTAATAATCTTGCGGATTCCGGATTATCATATGCTGCATCATATATTTGTGTAAATAATTCGCAGGTCTCAACGTTCAGTTTTTGATTCTTGTTCAATCCCAGCATTTCTTCGGTAAAAACATCGTCAGTTACCTCAAAATCAAAATCATCCATATATTGTTCCGAATATTGATCAACCAATTCGGGCGAAACAATACCGGAAATAACATGTTCGGTCAAACGGTGAAGTTGTTCGTCTTCAAAGTCATCTAAATCATTAAGTCTGGAATAAAGATTCTGAAACAATTCACATTGTTCCTTTATTGTCATGTGGTCAAACTCATCATATTCCTCCATGTCATCATCTTCGTCCAGAATTTCAAAATCATAATTTCCCGGACCGGCTGTTCGCTCGAGTTGTGCCAGAATTTGTTTGGTTTTTGCCTCATCTTCGTATGGTCCGTTCACATAAAATGGTTTGCCATCTAGTCCACATTCAATATCAATCAGCTCTATATCGTCGGTGTCTTCTTCGAGCATAAATCGAGTAATTGAAGTGAAATCTTTGTGAGGTTTAAACTCGTATTCTTCGGCATATTCAAGTCCGGCAAAAACAATGTTATGAGCCAGGTTGTAACTGATTGGCTCAAGAGTGATGTGATCCATACCTTCTTTCATTTCCTGATACTCAGCCTCAGGAATATTAAAATAATAATGCGTGTTTTTTATGCCCAGACAGAAAATGTCGACTAAATATATGCACATGGTAATATTCCCATTAACATGTGCACGGGCTACAACGACGTGAGCCACACCTTGTTCTTTCCATTCTGTATTTACCAAACATTCATAGATGGGTAAGGTGCGCGACTTCTTCCTAATGTAATTTTCGGGACTGAGCATCTGAATAACTTTACCCGTGTTTTTCTTTGCCATAGATTGATTCTTTTTTTTTGACGTCAAATATAAAGTTTATAAATCTTTTCAAAAGCAATTTTTGACGATGCAGATTGTTTTTGTTAGTACATTGAAATGCAAAAATTAATGAGTTTCGAACTTTGGGTTTTGCGATATACATACTCGCGTAATTTTGGCAGTAAAATGGTAAAAGCCGATAGAAATCGTCAAACAGGCTTTGAAGAAGAGCGGCAGAGGGTTAATTAAAGAAAAAAGCTCCAGTCTTTTTATAGAGTGGAGCTTTTTCATTAATTTATACCCTATTATTCGAAAATATTATTGAGTAACCCGCCACTGGCTTCTTTTCGGCTGTTTGGGCCAAAAGTACTGAGTTGTGCAACCAGTTTACGAATTGGCATCGATTGTAGCCAAACTTTCCCGGTACCACGTAGTGTTGCCAAAAACAAACCTTCGCCGCCAAACACCATAGAGCGCAATCCACCAGCCTGCTGAATATCGAAGTCTATCGATTCTTCGAACCCAACGACACAACCAGTATCGACCCGAATCACTTCATTGTTTAACTGGCGTTCGATTATTGTACCTCCGGCGTGGATGAAAACCTTCCCGTCGCCCTGAAGATTTTGAAGAATAAAACCTTCACCACCAAATAATCCGGCGCCTATCTTTTTATTAAATCGCATGGAAATTTTGGTTCCCAATGCAGCACAAAGGAATGCGTCTTTCTGAACGATCAAACTTCCGCGGTGATCGGGTAAATTAATTGGGATAATAGTTCCAGGATAAGGTGCCGAGAAAGCAACATGTTTTTTGCCCCAACCCTGATTCGTGAAATGGGTGATAAATAGTGATTCGCCAGTTAATAAGCGAGAGCCAGCAGAAAGTACTTTGTCAAAAAATCCGGCGCGAGGGTTTGAACCATCTCCCATTTTCGAATCGAAACTAATACCGTCTTCCATGTACAGCATGGCGCCAGCCTCAGCAATTACGGTTTCTCCCGGATCAAGTTCAATTTCTACCAACTGAATGTCGTTACCTACAATTTTGTAATCAATTTCGTGTGATTGCATGGGTTTAATTTTTTTTTGATGAATCTTTCTGATTGAACAATGTTGAACAAATTTATGGAATGTTGACAAAAGCAACGTGATTTTTCGACCAGTAAGTTTATTTTACCGGTGAAATATCGTCAATGCCGAATAAGGTTTAATCTTCGAAATTAGGATCTGCGATTTCTACGATTAATATTTTTACCCAATCTCGATTGTATTTCCGGATTTGACAGGTAAGAACCTGAAACTTTTAAATATGGACGTCTGTGCCGAAAAACTTGTGCAGTGCGAAGGAATAACCTGCTCTACTTGCATTGATTTCATCCAATCAATCGTCATCTGCGTGGTAGTATCGTCGCTTTGTAAATGAAACCCACCAATAACCAGATGGACTTTCTCAATTCCGGTTACCTTCATGGCGTGGGTGGTCATGTTGCAAATTCCTGAATGTGCGCAGCCCGAAACCACTACCAATCCTTTTGAAGTTACAATGGCCAAACCCGAATCGTCCATTACAAAATCATCGGTTCCGTCAGCTTTCTTGAATGCCGTTTGTTTACTTTCAAATTCGGTTAATCGAGGTATTTCGCCCAGAAAATAGACTTGCTCAGAAAGCTGAATTGGATCGCGGCTCAAAACCAAATCAAACTTCGAACGTATTTCATCTTCACCCCATTTGATCCCTAGTTCGGTCCCATTCGATTTGCGGGTTCTTTTCAGAAAAGTGTCCGGATGGCAAATTAACTGTTGTCCTTCGAAAAGCGACAAACCTCCAGTATGGTCATCGTGTCCGTGACTTAGCACAATCGTGTCAATTTGTTGAAGGTCGATGTCCAGGATTTTGGCATTGTAAGCAATTAAATCCGATGAACTGGTGTCGAACAAAGTAGTTCTGTCGGCCTCAATCAAGAATGAAAGACCATGTTCTGCTCTGCACCATCTTCCGGCAATGTTATCGTTTAAAACGGTAATTTTTAGCTTTTGCATTACGATCCTTTTTTTAACACTGATTCCGGCTTAAATAGCGGTATCTCCACATAAAAAGTTGTGCCCTCATTAATTTCGGTAGTGTACCAAATCTTTCCGCCGAAATTATCAACGATACTTTTTACGATCGACAACCCAAGTCCCATGCCACTGGTTTTTGTTGTAAAGTTTGGTTGAAACAGGTTCTCCTGAGCTTCCAGGCTGATTCCGGTTCCATTGTCGCTGATCTGAATCACAGCCACTGATTTATCGGTATTGATGGTAATTTGTATTTCGCCTTTTTGATCAGCCGGAATCGCCTGGATGGCATTTTTTACCAGATTCAGAAATGCCCTTGAAAACTGTTCTTTGTCAATGAACACCTTTACCTCGGCAAGGTTATTCATTTCCAGCACGAAGTGCAGGTTCTGATTCGGCTCGAACAACGAACAAACGTTTTGAACCACTTCAATCAGGTTGAAAACTTCATTTTTTGCTTTTGGAATTTGCGCAAAGTTCGAGAACTCTGTGGCAATTCCAGAAAGCGTATCAATTTGCTCAATCATGTTTTTGGTAACCCGATTGAAAAAGTCGTCATAGTGCTCGTTGCCTTCCTCTTTTGCACGTTGCAAATACTGAATGTTGAGTTTCATCGGAGTGAGCGGATTCTTAATCTCGTGCGCTATTTGCTTGGCCATTTCGCGCCATGCCGATTCACGTTCCGAACGGGCTAATAATTCAGCGCTTTCAACCAAATCATCGACCTTGTGGTTATATTCGCGAACCAATGCGCCAATCTCGTCCTCCGACTGATAGTTGATGTGTTCGTTCTTTGTCCCAAGCTGAATGCCTCTTAGTTTTTCCCGGATTAAAGTAAGTGGTTGAGTTATTCTGTTCGACAAAAAGATTGCAATAATAACACTGGCCAGAAAAAGAATCAGGTAAAGATTAATAAAGGCAACAATAAATGTTGAAATGCCTTGCTTTAGATCATCTTCACGAGTGAAATACGGAAGGTTGAGGTACCCTAGATAATCGCCTTTGTTATTTATAATTGGTTCATAAGCTGAAAGATATGACAGCGATCCAATTTTTTCGGGCTGAAAATATTTGAGCTGAAATCGTTCTGAAAGTTCATAAAACGCTTTGGAATCAATGCGGTCGGAGGTTAGTCCTTTGTCAAAAATTTCGGGGCGCGAAGTGGCCAGTAATTGTCCATTTACATTATAAATATTGATGTCGGTTCGGAATATGTTTGATAGTTTGTTCAATTCACTGTAGAGCCATTCTTGCATTTCCGGATTAATCGAATTGACATAAACCAGCCTGTCTTTTATTTCTTCTGAAATAGATTTTATTTTTTCCTGAAGGTCGACCTGATGCCTGGTGCGGTATTCCCGAATGTTATAATAAATTGTTCCGGTTGCTACAAAAAGGTGCGATATTAATACGACTGAAATGATGGATCCCTGAATCCGGAAGCGAAGGTCGCTCGGAATCAGAAGCTTTCTCATATCTGAATTTCTTATAAGGATTATTGTTAGAATAAATGCAAAATAGAAGACGAAAATGTATGGAAACGAAATGAGATAATCGACAAATGTGAGCGAACGGTTACTGACGATTATATGGTTTTTCTCGTCCATATTATAAATCAGATGATTATATCCGCCCCAGTTTAAAAGCTGAAATTCAGGATCATAAGATTTTATATTGTACGATTGTAGGTAGTAATTGTAAGTGTAATCTCCCGAAAAGTTCACCAACTCGTCGTCGAAATATTTTGCATACGAAAGGTATTTATATCGAAAAGGTTTGGCTAGCGATTGATCGATAAGCAATTCAGGGAATCCAATTCCTTCAGAAATAATTTTTGAATCAATTTCAATAAATATAGATGTCCCGTTTGCATTATTTCGATTCGGATAATGAAGTTTTCCCAAATACGAAA
>JBBQXI010000014.1:0-23163 GCA_038209805.1 Bacteroidales bacterium
CCTGAACATTTGCAGAACTACCTCAATGAATTTTGCTACAACTTCAATCGAAGATATTTTGGCGAAGCTTTATTTGATAGACTGCTCGTTGCATCGATAACTCACAAAAATGAGTTTAGGTACAGTTAAGGATATTCATAATAATGAATAACATGCGATGACAAATAATAAAAATCGGTTTACGATTTGGCAAAAACCCGGAATTTATAAATCATTATAAACATTTTTAATATTTGGTTGAATAAATGGTATCCTTAGTTGAGTCATACAAAATAGCAATATTGCTATGCCCGATCATTTCTTCTTTATTTTCGATACTGATTTTACTCCTTGATATTGGGAGTTCATACAGAAAACCCATGAAATTAAATTACTCTTTGCTTGCGTACTTCAGTGCTGTATTCATCACATGGGTTTCGGCGATTTTGTATTTTTATACTCCTATGGTATATGTTTATATAAATTGGCTATCCATGCTGGTTTTTATGATTACACAGGTTTTATTCTACAGGTTTATTTTTGAAGTCACCCGTACAAATGAGCAAGAAGAAATTTCCAATTTCAATTACCTATTCCCAGTTATACTTTCTTTCTTATTACTGATTGTTTCTCTCATTACTCCGGTTACTGAGCAGTTGAATGTGATTTTATCGAAAGGGATTTATAATGGGGGGCCAAAACTATTCTTTTTTCTTAATTACAGTAAAATTTCTTTTCGACTTATTTTTAGTTTGGGCTATGCGATACTCGAGGTTAAACGTTTGCTGCGGTATCAAAAGTTTATCAGAAATTTTTCTTCAAACGAGGAAAAAGGCTCTTTGAGATGGGTCTCAACTTTAATATTATTTTCAATATTACTTGTACTTGGTCCTCTATTAAAAATAATTGGATCAAGAGACGAAATGGCATATTCACCAATCGCAATATTTTTTGTCATGTCATTGCTATACATGCACGCATATATATGCCTACACGTAATAAAAAGAGATCGTTTTATTATTGACCTTTCAAATGAAACAGACATGGTTTACACACAAAATTTCATTAAAAGAAATTCGCATGCTACATTTCATCTGACCAACTACGAAAAATTAAACTCAGTTGAAATTGAGAAAGAAACTGACTTTACTATCAGCGAGATTTGTACTGAATTTCAACCTGTTTCAGTTGGATTATCGAATAAAACAGGTGAGGAGGAAATGTCGCCATACCTTAAGAAAAATATCCTGAACCGCGACTCATTTGATGCGTTCATGAAAGTTGAAAAGCCGTACCTGAATGCAGATCTAAGAATTACAGACTTGGTAGATATGCTTCACGTAAACAGAACATACATCTCTTCTTTTATAAACAGGGAATATGGTGTAAATTTTTCTGCCTTTATCAATAGATACCGGTTACTGGAATATAATGAACTCAAAGAGAACCCGAAATATTCTAAAATCAGTAAATCAGAAATGGCAGAAATGGTAGGATTCAATAGCTACAGGAGTTTTCAACGAACTGAAAAAGAATTTTCTGCCTGAATCATTTCAAGTTAGAACTATATTGAGAAAGCATGAGAGTCTCACCATTCATTAGACTTAAGTTTAATGATTTGGACAACAGTTGTGAAAACTCATACAAAAACCTGTGAATCATGTAACTTTTTTCTGAAATTTTGTAAGACATTCGGGTGGTATAAAGCTCATTTTTGGATTCAATTCAGAAACCAGAAATCACTCCATGGAAAATATTTTAGGATATTCATTATCCGTATTCATCGCATTTTTTGCGATCATGAATCCCATTGTCAACATCCCCATTTTCGTTAAACTAACAGAAGGACTCGAGGAAAAGAAAAAAGAGGAAATCGCCAGAGAAGCCAGTATTTTAGCCTTTATTATTGTTGCAGCCTCTATTTTAATTGGCAAATACATTTTTCAGATATTTGGGCTAACCATCCCGGCTTTCAAAATTTTTGGTGGTATTATCATTTTTTACATCGGATTTGAGATGCTCCAAACCAAACGACCACTTGTTCAACTGCCTAAAAAAGCTGAATTTGATGATGGAGTTACCATATCTCCCTTGGCTATTCCAGTTTTGGCAGGTCCTGAAACAATGGTTACAGCCATGAATTTTGTTGTAAACGCCAACTTTCTCCACATTCTGATAAGCGTAGCCATACTTGGCTTATTGCTATTCTTAACCTATATGGGTTTCACACACAGCAGCAAAATAATCAGAGCTTTAGGGAAAAATAACTTCGCAATTGTTGGTAAAATCATGGGCATCATATTGGGCGTACTTGGTGCAAATATGCTAATTGAAGGAATTAAACTGGCGTTCAATGTTTAATGCAAACTTCACAATTAAACCGGTGAATCATGTAACTTTTTACATAAATTGTGTAAAATATTCAAGGATAAACGAGGTCATCTTTGTTATAATTAATCTACTTAAATATGCATTCAATGAAGAATACAAGAATATTTACTCTTTTTATAGTTAGTTGTTTTGTGGCAAGCAGCTTTGCACAAAAACCAGTCGCAAAGGAAGAAGCAAAACTAAAAGCCGATTCCATTGTACAAACATTTTACAATATCAATAAAGTCCCACTGTATTGGCTTTCATCGCGCAAAGACACCAAAAGAGCAAACGAATGGTTAACGGCAATTGAAACAGCAAAAGAATCAGACATGGTTTCGAGGAAACTGATGACAGGGCAAATTCGCACAGCAATGCTAGGCAAAAATCTCAGGGATAAGACTTTAAAGGCAAAGACCGACAAACAGATTACTGGTCTGATTTTAAATTTCATCAAGGAATTACAAACCGTCGATGTTCATTTTGATTATGATGAAGTTAGTAAACCAACACCTGATTCAGTATACATTTATCAGTTGATAAATTCAAAAGATAAAGGACCGGTTTCTCAAATCGTTTCTAAACTCGATTGTCAGGATCACGAGTATCAGGTTCTGAAAAAATTTCTAAAAGATTCAATTCCAGATAAGAACACATTGAAATACAAATCAGTAGTTCAATCAATGAATGTTTTGAAGTATATCTCAAAAAATCGTCAACCGGAATACATTGTTGCTAACATTCCTGAAACCGAAGTCCGCTACTTCCAAGATAACCAGTTAAAATTAAAGATGAAATCAGTGGTTGGCAAGAAGAAAAATCAGACTCCAACAATTTCCTCATACATCACCAACATTGTGACTTTCCCGGCATGGAATGTTCCATTTTCAATTGCGTCCAAAGAGCTTTTGCCCAAAGTGCAAAAAGACGAAAGTTATCTGGAACGAAATAATTTTGAGGTAGTTGATGCAAAAGGAAATGCTGTTGACGATTCTGACCTGAACTGGGATGCCTATACCGAAAAGAACTTTCCCTATTTCTTTCGCGAATCAACCGGGCCAAATAATTCGTTAGGTGTATTAAAATTTAACCTTGGAAATCCATTCAGCATCTATTTGCACGACTCCAACTCGAAAGGGGCTTTTGCAAAAGAATCCCGGTTTTTAAGTCACGGTTGTGTCCGTCTGGAAAAACCCATTGAACTTGCCGACTTACTGACAAGGAGAAAGGTGAATGTATGGGAATTAAAGACCGGACAAAAAGACACTGAATCAAAAATCATCAAGCTTGAGCAAAAAGTACCGGTTTTTATTGTTTATATGCCGGTAACAGTTAATGGCGAACAAGTGACTTTTCTGAAAGATACTTACGGCCTAATTAAGTAAAGCTGATTTGCTGATGTATTCCTTATTCGGATTATAAAGAAACAAACAAGTTCCACCTTTAATGGCATCAATTATTGGTTTATTCATTTCGGGTGGAACTGAAGGACAACCATAACTCCGCCCCAGTCTTCCGAACTTTTTAATGAAATTTTCGGTAGCATATTCAGCGGCATGAATAATAATCGCACGCTGAAGAGCATGGTCATTAAATCCCTTTTCAACGCCATCGATCAAAAGTGCAAAACCCGTATGTGATCCAACAATTGGATGTTCTGTAACGTAAAAGCCTAGACTTGTTTTATAAGAGCCTTCAACGTTCGAAAACGATTTGGCATACTCATCTCCGGTATTCCGTCCGTGCGCCACATAGGTATTAAACAAAAGTCTCTTGTTTTTCAGATCAATAACATACAGGCGTTTCTTATTGCTCGATTGGGAGTAGTCGGCAATAGTTATTATCGTTGCATTATTCAATTTCTTTTCGGTATCAAGTTTTTTTAAACCCTTAATTGCCAAATCAAATACATCTCTTGTTAAACCGGTATCAGCCAAGTTCACTGATGCATAAATATCTTCATTCATGACCTTGACTGAAATTTCAGTGACACGGGCATTGTTTACAGCGGGTATCAGAAGAAATAACAGGTAGAATATTATTTTTCTCATTCGGGTAAAGGTACTTTAATATTCAAGAAGCACAAACCGATTGATTTTCAGAATGCCCCAAAGAAAAGTATTTTAATTAAATTATTGAAAATAAATGAATTATCCGATATATAAGTGTATCTTGCACGAATATTTATTTTTATTAAAATTATCATGAATAAAGGAACAGTAAAATTTTTCAACGAATCTAAAGGATTCGGATTTATTAAAGACAGTGGATCAGATAAAGAGTACTTTGTACACGTATCTGGTTTAAACGACCAAGTCAGAGAAAATGACGAAGTAACTTTTGACCTTCAAGAAGGAAATAAAGGATTAAATGCCGTAAACGTTAAACTAGCTTAGTTTATCCCTATACACAAGACATTTATTATTTAAAAAGCCGTTCCAATTCAATTTGGGACGGCTTTTTTTTTTGCATAACCTGATTTTACGACTCTACTTTTCTGTTACTGGTTTTCCTTATGTATCTGAACGGAATATCGGTTTGGAATTATTTTCTGCCCATGAGTTAGAGCATAAACCTTGGTAAATTCGGCACCGAAATAAAGTATAATGGCCGAATAATAAACCCAAACCAGGATAATGATGATTGATCCGGCAGCCCCATAAATGGAGGCTATATTGTAGCTCCCAAGGTAAAACCCGATAGCGAATTTACCGATCATGAAAAGAATTGAGGTAAAAGAAGCTCCGATAACGCAGTCGCGTAGCGCAACTTTTCCATCAGGCAGTGTTTTAAAAATGATTGTAAATAAAGTGGTTATAATGCCAAAGACCAATAAAATATTAATTGCATAAAACAGATATACTAAATCCTTTGGAAAAATTTCTGCCAAACGGTTACTGAGAACATCAACCAATGAATTAACGATTAAACCAACCAACAATAAAAAACCCACCGAGCCAATCATTGAGAATGACATGAGACGGTTGTAAATGTACTTGATCAAACCACGTTTGGGTTTAGCCTCTATTCCCCATATGTAATTGATGGAGTCCTGAATCTCAGCAAACACCCCGGAAGCACCAATTAGCAAAATAACCAATCCGAATACAGCTGCATACGTATTGCTGTTTGACAGCTTTACATTCTTAATGATTTCCTGAATTTGCAAGGCCGCCTCACTCCCAACGAGGTCGCTAATTTGACCGAAAATGCGACCACTCACCGCCTCATCGCCAAAGAATATACCACTTAGCGAGATGATGATGATCAACAGTGGAGCCAGCGAGAAGATTGTATAATACGATAAAGCAGCGCTTAGTTTAATCGCATTGTCGCTAATAAATCCGCTGAAAGTTCCTTTCAGAAGGTATCGTATTTTTTTTGCTGTAGTGCTAAATTGCATCATAATTAAGTGAGATTTAATATTCTTATCGAAATACAACAGGACCTGGTTTACCGATTTCAAAATCACGAAACCCAAAATCGGTCGTACTGAAAGAGTTTATTTTGAGTATATTATTTCCACTCCCCGGAATAATCGGATAAAAAGAAAGAGTAATCTGGAACATATTGAAAACTAAATTTTCGTTTTTTATTTGTACGCCTACTCCAATTTTCGAATATAACTTACTGTTTTTAAATCCATTTGCTTTATCGCCCAGCAAACCAAGCGAATAGGAAATAAAAGGTCCAAACCGAAACCCGATAAAATTCCATGGAGCATAAGCCTGGGTCTGCAAAGTCAATAACAGACGACTTGTACCTTGTAGCTCGGTTGAGCGAAAACCATCAAGCCCATAGCCATCGTTGAGTGTTAAACTATCAGAAGGAAAGCGATTGAAGCCAATAGTGAGTTGCGGTTTTACGAATTGTCTGAATTTCCATTTGCCAATTTCGATTAATCCGGTAAAATAATTCAGGCCTGCATTAAAAACTCCTTCCTCAACATGCGAAGCACGAATGAAGGTTCCGTACTCGAAATTGGAACTCAGGTATCCCCAGGGATAATAGCTTCCCATTGAAATGCGTGCGCCCAAATAAATCCAGACGGTCTGACTTTTCTCCTGAAGACCGGCAGTAAGACTGAAAACCTTACCAACAGGTACATCTTCAGTAATTCCAAACTTAAAAATATATTTATCCTGAACATACCTTCGAGTCGAAATGCCCATACTACCGAGGTAAAAATTCTCGTCGGTAAACTTGTGTTGCGTGTCAAAAAATTCGCTTGGCTTTTCCAGGTAGCGAACGCGCAAAAAACGTATGGTTGAAATGAAATTAGTTGTCCGGATATATTCGGTATGGCCTTTCCACAACTGCATGGCATTACCTACCCAAAAATCCTGAGAATTAAACTTATACCGCAACATCTCCAGATGAAGATTATCGAAGTTTGCCGAATCGTTAAAAAATTGTTGCGTAAAATTCACTCCTGCAGCCCATTTGGCGAAGGGCGAAAAGAACGGACGGTCAATTGCAAAACTTCGACTAAATTTTTTATCCCCTTCTTTTCCAAAGTGTACAGTTCCCCTAACATAGCTATTCTTGATGTTTGGAATCGAATAATTGGCATGGTAAGCATTGAATCTCTCTGTATAATTTCGGGTAAAATCACCTTGTAATTCATGTCCCAAACCCAGAAAATTTTTGTCGGCTAAATTGATTGTACTACTCGATGAAGAAGCTGATCCTTTGGGAATGATGCTCCAAATGTCCAGCTCTCGAATGAAAATGTCAACAGAATCAGATCCTGTTGCGGCAGCTTTAACGAAAAATGAAACATCGCGGATATATTTCTGGCTGCGAACCAATCGCTCTGATTCTTTTACGAGCAGAGGGTCAAAAACTTGATTTTTATGTATAAGCAACAGATTCCGGATAGTTATCTGCTGCGATTTAACATGTAGTCCGTTGCCTGTCTTCGACAGAAAATTGGGTTCTCTAAAAATGGTATCTCCAATTGAATATCCAAACGGATCAAGTGTTTCAATGTCAATATGCCTGATAATTTTTCCTTCAAAAGTATTGTAAGGCTTTTGAATCAACTTCTTATATGCGTTCCTTCTGCCCTTTTTGGAGCGCGAAGCTGAAGCAGCCGGCCTGAATATGAGGCCGTACATAAATTTCGTAAACTTTCCACGTTTCGAAAAAGATTCAATTTCAGTATAGATCTGCGTTGAATCTTTTTTGACAGGCTTTTGCTGTGCCAATGCAAAATCATGCGTTGAGATCAGAACAAGAAATAGAAATGGTAGAATTTTGAATCTCATTTGCATTAACAATTAAACACCAGTTATGCTTACTTTTTCTCATCAGCAGCTTTCTTTTCTTCAGCTCTGGCCTTTTTATTGAAAAATCCCTTCAACAGAAAATTATGCTTGACAGCTTCCATATTTTCATCCAGTCCTTTCGAACTTTTCTTTAGGTTGATGATTGTCTGATCAATATTCTTAGCAATGGTTGTATCTTGTATCAAACGTCCAAGTGTTCCGTCACCACCGTTAATTTTGGTCATAATTTCGGCAAGTTCCTGGGTAATTACCTCGGCATTCTCGGCAGTAACCTTCAGGCTCGACATGATGGCATCAGTTTCGACAGGTTCGACCGATCCGAGTTGCTCGCCTTCTCTTGCCAGTGGAGCATCAAAACTTCCCTGAGAAATGATTAAAAGCCGATCACCAATCAATCCTTCAGAACCGATTGCGACTTTGCTATCGGATTTGATAAACTGATGAACTTCTTTTTTGACCATCATTGATATTTTTACTGTTGAATCGTTGATGATGACCATGTTGTCAACAGTACCTACAGTAATTCCGGAGAAACGGATATTATTTCCAACCTGTAACCCGCTAACATTGTAAAAAGTAGTTGTCAGGTTAAAAACAGGATTAAACAGATTTTTTTGCTTTCCAATGATGAAAATGGCGAGAACAAAAAGAGCCAATCCTCCTACAACAAAAAGACCAAGCCGAATTTTAAATTTTGATGATTGTGTATCCATAATATTGATATTTAGTATTTTATCCTAATTTTATTTAAAGAATGATCGGATTAAAATGTCTTCTGACTTTTCAAATTCCTTTAATTTCCCTTCCAAATAAATTTCACCATCCTGCAACATGATAACCCGGTTTGCTGTATTTCGTGCACACTCAATATCATGAGTGATAATCATAGATGAAGTCTTATATTTTTTCTGAACAAGGTTGATCAGCGCACTTATCTCATCAGATGTTGCCGGATCGAGTCCGGTGGTAGGTTCATCGTACAGCATGATTCTGGGGTCGACAACAATGGTGCGTGCCAGACTTATTCTTTTGCGCATTCCACCCGATAGTTGAGATGGCATTTTGTACAAAGCATCGGCCAGACCAACATTTTCCAGCACTTCCAATATCTTCTCATCCATTTCTTTCTTGGTGAGATCTTTTCGGATCCGTTGCAAAGGAAATTCCAGATTTTCTTTCACAGTCATGGAATCGTACAGTGCACCACTTTGAAATAGAAAGCCAATCTTTTTCCTCAACTCGCTTATGCCATCGCGGTTTAATTTATTGACATTTTCACCAAAAACCTGTATTGTACCTCCATCAGATTGCAATAGACCCACAATACATTTGATCAGCACCGATTTCCCGGAACCTGATTTGCCAAGTACAACTAGGTTTTCGCCATTAAAAAGTTGTAACGACACATTTTTCAAAACTTCCTGATTCCCAAACGATTTTTTCAGGTTAGTAATCTCGATTACCGTTTGACTCTCCAGCTGTTCCGGCAAGGCAGTATTTTCAGTTTTAGTTTCTATTGTGTTCATCATACAAGCATATCAGTTATTTGTACTGCAATCATATCCACAATCAGCACCAGCAGTGAGGCTAAAACAACAGCTGAATTAGCTGCTTTACCTACACTTTCAGTACCTCGACCTGCATGATAACCTTTATAGCACCCGACTAATCCGATCACTGCTCCAAAAAAGAATGATTTAACGAATGCAGGTAAAAAATCAATAAAATCGATGTGGCTAAAAGCCTGCGAAAAGAACAGAACAAACGTAACATCGCCTTTAAGGTTTGCGCCAATCCAGCTACCTGCAAGCCCCCAGGCATCGGCATACAAAATCAACAAAGGAATCATGAGTATTGCTGCCAGCACCCTGGTGACAACCAAAAATCGTATTGGATTAGTGGAAGACACTTCCATGGCTTCAATTTGTTCGGTCACTTTCATCGAGCCCAATTCGGCACCCATTCCCGAACCAATTTTCCCGGCACAAATCAATGCTGTAATAACCGGCCCCATTTCCCGAATCAACGAAACAGAAACCATTCCCGGAAGCATTGAATCTGCTCCGAAATCAACAAGAACTGGTCGCGACTGAATGGTAAGTACCAAGCCCATTATGGCACCGGTTACCGAAATTAATGGTAACGATTTATAACCGATTTGAAAGCACTGACGAAAAAATTCCTTCCACTCAAAATTGCGCGAGAATG
This sequence comes from Bacteroidales bacterium, assembly GCA_038209805.1. Classification (GTDB taxonomy): domain Bacteria; phylum Bacteroidota; class Bacteroidia; order Bacteroidales; family Prolixibacteraceae; genus Aquipluma. The sequence continues at coordinate 9,849 of JBBQXI010000014.1, forward strand.
TCTCCTTCACGACGAGCAGAATAAACAAGACTACATCAGCAAAGTCGGTTAAGAAATTGCCAACATCAAGCGTTTTTGCAATAGTCTTTTCGCTAACCTTTGTCATCGAATGCTTCGTTGCATCCCTAACCTTGGGGATTACTTTACGAACAGAATTTAATTTCCGCTGTTTAGGTTGTATCATTTCTAATTTGTTTTCGGTTTTTATTTCTCAGGCAAACTGCCTTCATCTGTTTTTGCCTTCTTTTTGAAATATCCTCTTAGTAAAAAGTTATGCTGGGCAGCTTCCAAATCTTCATCAAGTTTTGCAGAACTGCTTTCCAAATTTTTAATCGTTTCTTTTAATCGGGTGCCGGATTCATCATCGTGTAACAGAACTCCAATTGTTGAATTCGGATTGGCACTTGCCTGTTTAAGATTGGCGATGAACACCGTTGCGGTATCGGCCATTTGCTGCAACTGCAAAACCGATGCTTTCACCGATTTAAAAACCACGGTATCCGTAGTTAATTCGTTTGCCAACGTACCTTTTTTATTCAATCCTGAACTGAATTCGGACAGCGTAGCAAGCATTTGTTCGGCTTTTACAGATGCTTTATGAAGCGAAGCTATAGTCGCATTGATATTGGTATAGATTAGACTATCGTTGAGCAACTTACCCAAAGTGCCTTCGCCTGCAGCTAATTTCCGCGTAATGACTTTCACATCGTTTGTGATGGCTAAAATATTTTTATTGTTTTCTTGAGCAGTATTAATCATATCCTCCGAAGTGAAGGTTTTTTCAACCGACAAAGTATCACCATCCTCTACTTCAGCAAATCCATCTGTTCCGCCATAGATCACCAGAATTTTATTCCCAATTAATCCATCGCTGCTAATTTTAACTTTAGCATCTTTCCGAATGTACTTTTTCGCTTTTATGGCCACATTCATGTCCACTTCCACCTGCGATTTTCCATGAAAATTCAGGCTGTTCACTGTTCCAATTTTAACCCCCGAGTACCAAATGTTATTTCCCGGCTGCAACCCGCTTATGTCATCAAAAAGTGAGACCAATTGCATTTTCCGGTTAAAGGTTTCCCTGATGTTTCCTACGATAAGAACTCCTGCCAGCAGAAATAACAGACCTACGATTACAAAAACTCCTACGATTACTGCACGTTTATTTGGTGATTCATTCATGATTTATTGTATAAAATTGTAATTAAAGAAACCTTTTACCTGTTCGTTATCGCTTGCGAAAACCTCATCAAATGTTCCCACTTTTAAGAACTTTCCTTTGTGCATCATGGCAATCCTGTTACCGGTATTTTTGGCACAGGTAAGGTCGTGTGTAATTATCACCGAACTGGTGTTGTATTTCTGCTGTACTTCATTGATCAATTCAATAATTTCGGCGCTTGTTATCGGGTCTAATCCTGAAGTTGGCTCGTCGTACAACATAATTTCAGGTTTAAGAATAAGCGTGCGCGCGATACCAATTCGTTTGCGTTGTCCGCCCGACAGATCGGAAGGCATTTGTTTACTTTTGTTTGCCAGACCAACCGAATCCAGAACATCGTTAACGGCATAATCGATCTCGCTTTTAGACAGATTCTTCACATTCATGGTTAATGGGAAAGCAAGATTGTGGTACACATTCATGCTGTCGTATAATGCACTGTTCTGAAACGAAAATCCGATCCGGATACGCAACGCATCCAGTTCTTTCCCGGCTAACTGGTCCACATGCTCTCCCAACACTATTACTTCTCCACGATCTGGTTTAAGCAGTCCTACAATAATTTTTATTAAAACAGATTTTCCCGTACCCGACTTTCCAAGTACAGCTATATTTTCCCCTTTAAAAAGATTAAAATCAATTCCTTTTAATACCGGCACTTCATCAAACGATTTAAAAAGTCCGGTAATAGAAATAACCGATTCATCTTTATTGATAATATGTTGTTTCAAGTTTTCCATGACTTAATAAAATCTAATCCAATTGGCAATTTGAACTATGATAACTTCCTCAATAAATATCAGGAACATGGCCAATACAACAGCCTGGTTCGCAGCCTTACCAACACCACGTGTTCCCTGTGTAGCATTGTATCCTTTGTATGTACCAACAATACCAATTGTGAATCCGTAAACTAAAGTTTTGGTTACTGATGTTATTATATCCAGAAAGTTGATCGTTTTAAACGCGCTTTGATAAAAGCTGATCATACTGCTGGTTTCTTCGGCATGAACATTTAAATACGAACCATACAAGGCAACGAAACTGCAATACAAGGCAAGTATTGGAATGGTAATGGTTGTAGCCAAAACGCGGGTTACAACCAGATATTTAAAAGGATTAATAGCAGAAACCTCCATGGCATCAATCTGTTCGGTTACTTTCATCGAGCCCAGTTCGGCACCAATCCCCGACCCTATTTTCCCGGCACAAATTAGTGCAGTGACCAATGGTCCTAAAGCCTTTATAATGGCAATGCCAATTAACGATGGAAGCCACGAGGTAGCTCCAAAATCTTCAAGCGAAGGACGCGACTGTTTGGTAAAAACGATACCGACAATAAAACCAGTGAGGGTGATCAATGCAAGCGATTTCAATCCCACTTCGAAACACTGATTAATCAGTTCGCGCAAATGAAAAGGAGGTTTAAATGCTTCTTTAAAAAAAAGAGTTGTAAACCGGTAAGCCTTGTGTACACCTATAAAATAGTCGTCAAGACCTTTTGAAAATACGTATTTTCTAACTTTTGAATTTAGCATGTAAGGTTTGTTTTATAGCCATTTGGTAAAGGTAAATAACACTGAGATGAAAGGTGTTACATAACTATTGAAATAAGTTACATGATTCACACTTTTGCTTTACAAAAAAAAAAGAAGACCGCTCCGGTTAGGGAACGGTCATTCTTACACTAACCTCACTTAAAACCAAACCCTAACTAAAACCTATATCCGAGCGACAGGCCGAAACCTGTATTTTTTGCTGTTGCCCGATCCGTTGAAGAGTTGTCTTCATCAGGATTAATATTTAGCATCCCAAACTGGGTATCCAATTGCAAAAATAGCCCACCGGCAGTCTCAAAACCGGCAAAGATATTTCCACCTGCATCGAATGCATTATAATCTGCACCTCGCTCAAAAGTTATATCTTTCCCTTCAAATACTTGCTTGCCGCTAATGCCATAAGCCACATACGGTCCAAATCCAAGCATAAAAAATCCGTTACCCAATGCAGCTTTGTAAGTCAGGTTTAAAGGCATTTCAATATAATTGATCTTGATTTCGTCGGTGAATTCGGAACCCAAAATAGTATATGTGTTCTTGGCACCTTTCGTCGCAAACATCAATCCCGGCTGAAAATAGAATTCCGGAGCAATCGGTATCTGAACATTAACCCCACCATGAAAACCCAATAGCATGTCGTTTTCAAGTTTGTCGCCACTCGAAAGTTTCCCGTTCAGGTTCTGGAAATTGACTCCACCCAATATTCCGAATGACATTTTAGATTTTTCCTGAGCAATCGCAAATGACGCTGAAAGCACAAGAATTAATACGACTGATAATAGTCTGTTTTTCATACTGTAAAATTTAAATTGTGATTTTTATGGACAAATTTTGCTACGACTGAACACTGCCTTTACTTCCCAGCTTCTTTTTCAGCTTCAGCCTTCATCTTTTCATTGGCAGTAATCAAAAACTCAACCCTACGATTCTGCGAACGGCCACTTTCAGTGTCATTATCGTATTTGGGTACATTTTCGCCAAATCCTTTTGTCCTGATTCTGTTGTTAGCAATTCCATAATTATAGAGGTATCCTGAAACAGCATGGGCACGGCTCTCAGACAAATTCTGGTTGTACGATTGGCTGCCTTTGCTGTCGGTATGTCCCTGCACTTCAATATCTGTATCTGGATAGACATTCAGAATTTTGACCAGTTTATCCAGGTTTACTTTAGCATCAGCCGAAAGATTTGAACTATCAAATCCAAATAAAACATTGCTGCTAAATTCTACAACGATACCCTCGCCTACCCGTTCAACTTTAGCATCAGGAACTGTCTTTGCAATTTCCGCAGCCTGCTTGTCCATTTTATGACCAATCACTGCGCCGGTTGCACCTCCAACAGCTGCTCCAATAATAGCACCCAGACCTGTATTTCCGGCAACCTTACCAATAATTGCACCCATAGCTCCACCACCAACAGCTCCTATTGCGCCTCCTTTTTGCGTTTTGTTTAAAGAAGCACAGCTCGAAAACAACAAAGCGCAACTCAAAACTACGATCGTACTAATTCTTATTCTTTTCATAATAGATGTATTCATTTTTATAACGATTTCTGAAATAAAATTCTTCCGACAGACATGTAATTTTGATTGTTTCATTGGTTGAATGTCTGGCTGACAAAAATTCATTTTTATTGATGTAAAGATTGACTGATAAAAACTTATTGTAGTTACATAACTTTTGGTAATAGTTACATAATTCACACAATACAACAAGTGTGAATTATGTAACTATTACCTAGAATTATATAACACTTTGATTGTTTGAACTCATCACCTTTGTTAAGTGAAAATTCTTTCACCTCTAGAACTATAGAAAATGAACACAACAGAATTTAAAGGAACTTGGGACGAACCGAAAGGTAACCTCAAACAAAAGTTTGCCATGTTAACCGATAATGATGTATTACACCTTGTAGGTAATAAAGATTAAATGATTGGAAGACTTCAAATTAAACTTGGAAAGACGAAGGAAGAATTACAAAAAATCATTTCAGAGTTATAACAATTTGAACATAAATATAAAACCAAAAACAATTATGAGAAAATTACTTTTACTTGCTTTAATATTGGCTTTTACAGCTAGTTTGAATGCCCAGACATCCGACAAAAAATGGGGGCTTGGTTTAGGACTTGGTGCTTATGGCACATTAAATAACGGCGAAATCGGCTTAATGCCCGAATTGTATCTTGGAAGATATCTAAGTCCACGATTTGACCTGATGTTAAAAGGTGATATGGGCGTTTTTCGTACCAGAACGGAAAATAATCTTGATTTGGCAAATGCATTTCTGAATCTAAGATTAAAACTATCCGATGAAAGCAAAAATTTACGTCCGTACCTATTTGCTGGTCCAGGTTATTTGGCTGACAATGGTGTTTCAGCCTTAAACTTTGATTTGGGGTTGGGAGCAAAATACTATATGAGCCAGAGCACTGCGTTTTACATGGAAGCAGGTTATATCAGAGGTATTGAGTCAACTACCTATGATGGTATAACAGGAAGAGAAAATCTTTGGAAAGCCACCATTGGATTGGAATTTGATCTGGGAAAAACCAAAGATTCTGACATGGATGGTGTTTCAGACAAGAAAGACAACTGTCCCAACACTCCTTCCGGAGTTGCAGTTGATGCTAATGGTTGTCCGATTGATACCGATGGAGATGGTGTAGCTGATTACATCGACGATTGCCCAACAGTTGCCGGACTAACTTCGTTAAAAGGATGTCCTGATGCTGACGGTGATGGTGTTGCGGATAAAGACGACAAATGACCCGACACTCCCAAAGGATGGAAAGTTGACGCCACTGGATGCCCTCTTGACACGGATGAAGACGGAGTAGCCGATACCATAGACAAATGCCCTGACACTCCTGCTGGAATGGATGTTGACAAAGACGGTTGCCCGGTTGATACTGATGGTGACGGTGTAGCCGATTACCTGGACAAATGCCCAACAGTAGCCGGACCAAAAGAAAATAAAGGTTGTCCGGTAATTGAAGAAGCTGCAACTGAAACAACATCTCCTGAAATGACAGTTGAACCTGTTTATTTTGACTATGACAAATCGAATGTACTTCAGGTTGAAAAAGCAAAAATTGAAAAACTGGTCAATATATTGAAAACAAACGCTAATTATAGTGTAGATATGACCGGAAATGCTGATGATAAGGGTACTGCGGAATACAACATGAAACTATCGGAAAAACGTATTGATTCGGTTGTGAAAGCAATCACCAATTCCGGAGTTAAAGCTTCACGTATAGCTAAACAAAAACCACTTGGTGAAACAAAACCTATCGCAACGAATGACACCGAAGAAGGTCGTGCATTAAACCGCAGGGTAACCATTGAAGTCATCAAAACAAAATAATCAATCAATTCAGTATATTACTAAAGTCCATGTCACATTTTTGGCATGGACTTTTTTTGTCTGGATCAAATCTATCCTTATCTGTTGTTTCGACGTTTACCTGTGGATGGATTACCTGTATTAATCCATGTTGGAGAATCATGCCATGCAGAACCATCACCTAATTGGCCCACATCGTTATAACCCCAGGCCCACATTTTTCCTGAATCGTCAATGGCTATGGTATTGTTATATCCTGCTGATACGCTATTGAATTTCAACCCTGGGTTAACTGGATTTGGAGTCGATTTGTCAGTAGTTGTACCATCGCCCAACCGACCAAATTTATTATATCCCCAAGTCCAAAGATTACCCGATTCATCAATTGCAGCAGAATGAACAGATCCTGCACCTATCAGTTTGAATTTTATACCGGGCTTAACCGATACCGGCTTTGTTTTAGTCAGTAATGCGCCATTTCCCAATTTCCCATATTCGTTACTTCCCCATGCCCATAAATTTCCTGATTCATCAATCGCTAAAGTGTGTGAATAATAAGTCGATACTGTTTTAAATTTAGTTCCTGTCTTTATATGAATTGGAGCTAATTTATCTACAGTTGTGCCATCGCCCAATTGTCCAGCTTTATTCATTCCCCATGCCCAAAGGTTTCCCGATTCATCGATAGCCATGGTATAGGTGGTACACGTCGAAACAAATTTGAATTTTACACCGGATTTAATATTTACCGGTAAGGTTTTGGTTGAGCTCGTTCCATCGCCCAACTGACCATAACCCCAGGCCCACAAATTACCTGCTTCGTCAATAGCCATACTCATGGAAGACCCGGCCGATACGATTTTGAATTTTGTGCCATATTTAACCTGCACTGGAGTATTTTTGTCCTCTGTAGTTCCATCACCCAACTGCCCATAATAATTGTATCCCCATGCCCATAAATTTCCTGACACATCAATGGCTAAACTGGTGTTGTATTTCCCGGCGGCAATAGCTTTAAATACAGTTTCCGATCTCATTTGTTCAGGAATATTCTTTCCATTTTTGGTTCCATCACCTAACTGTCCATAAGAATTAGCGCCCCAAGTCCACAAATGTCCTGAAGCATCCAGCGCCAGGGAATGTTCATTTCCGGTTGAAACGTTTTTAAACTTCACATCCGCTTTAATGATTACAGGCATCAATTTTCCGGAAGTTGTTCCGTCTGCAAATTGTCCATTCTCATTTGTTCCCCAACCCCAAAGGTTTCCCGATTCATCAATGGCCATGCTATGATTATAACTGCCTGAAATGGAACTGAATTTTAGCTTCGATTTAATATTCACCGGAATGTTTTTATCTGAAGTTGTTCCATCTCCAAGCTTTCCATAACTATTATTTCCCCAGCTCCATAAATAACCCGATTCATCGATGGCCATGCTGTTAGAAGATCCAGCCGATATCGCGCTGATTTTTTTACCTGACATAATCAACATAGGGCTGGATTGATTTATGTCGCTTCCGTTGCCCAACTGACCAGAAGAATTTCCACCCCACGACCATAAGTTTTCCGATTCATCGATGGCCAGACTATGTCCTAATCCAGCTGATATTTCTTTAAAATTTGTTCCTGATTTTATTTTTAGGGGAGTTGACTTATCGGAATTAGTGCCGTCGCCTAACTGACCATATTTATTGTTTCCCCATGCCCAAAGATTTCCAGACTCATCAATCGCTAAACTGTGAGCAGTGCCTGCTGAAATAAACTTAAACAATGTACCCGATTTAATTTTTACCGGCAACGATTTGTCAGAAGTAGTGCCGTCGCCCAATTGGCCTTTGCTGTTTGAACCCCACGACCATAAATTTCCAGATTCATCAATCGCTAAAGTATGAGCGTAATAAATGGACACTGCTTTAAATTTTGTTCCGGATTTGATGACTACAGGTGTGGCTGTATTGTCTGTAATCGTTTCATTGCCCAATTGCCCTGAATTATTCGTTCCCCATCCCCAGAGATTTCCCGATTCATCAATCGCCATGCTATAATCATATCCGGCAGCAGCAATTTTAAATTTTGTTGTTGGCATAATCGGCACGGGCATGTATTTTTCCTGCCTGGTACCATCTCCCAACTGGCCTGAATAATTATAACCCCACGCCCATAAATTTCCTGATTCATCAATCGCTAACGTATGATATGCTCCAGTATAAGTACTTTCTATTTTCTGTGAGTAAAAATTGATGGCATTTGCAGCAGATGCAAGAAAGATAAAATTGAGAAGAAGTACTAGTCTTTTCATGGGTCTATTTTGTAAGGCGTGTTTCCACTAAACGGAAGTTATCGTATGAAAGTACATAAATATACTATTAAAGTCCATGCCAGTAACTAAGCACACAACCCATTCTAATTTATTCTGGAAATTTCTAAATGTGTGAATCATGTAAGTCTGTATCTGAATTGTGTAACACTTCCAAATTAGAAAGAATACAACTTTGTAACATTAGTCATATCTATTACTTACTAAAAAAAATTAACAATGAAAAAGCTAAGACTTTTGACAATCCTTGCCATAGTTACGATTATCTTCTTTGCCGGATGCAAAAAAGATGAGTACAAGGCAACGGTTGGAGTATGCCCATTGGTGGTATCGACAATCCCTGCAGATAAAGCGGTTGATGTACCGCTTAACCAGATCGTTTCTGCAACTTTTAATGAAAAGATGAACCCTGCAACGATAACTCAGGAATCTTTCACCTTGGAACAAGGTGCAACGAAAAGCGCATCATTAAAATCAGCCAGCGCAACAACAGCGGTATTAGGAACAGTTTCCTACACTGCACTATCTGCTGCGTTTGCACCTGCAACTCCACTTATGCCATTCACACTTTATACTGGAAGAATAAAGACCTTGGCTAAAGATTTAATGAACAATTCTTTGCAGACTGATTATGTGTGGACCTTCACTACTATACCTCAAGTAGTATTATCATCATTGCCAGTTGCTGGTGGAACAACCACCGGAACAGGTACATTTGCTCAGGGATCAGCAGTAACAGTAACTGCTATACCAAGTGCAGGCTATGGATTTACGAACTGGACCGAAAATGGAGTGATCGTTTCAACGAATTCAAGTTATGAGTTGACAATGGCTGGAAATAAAGCTTTAGTAGCCAACTTCTCTGTTCAACTTACAGTTGCCCTTTCATCAAATCCGGTCGCTGGTGGAACTACAACCGGAGGGGGTTCATTTGCCCCAGGTTCATCAGTAACAGTAACAGCAATTCCGAATATAGGATATACTTTTTTAAACTGGACCGAAGGAACTAATATTGCGTCTACGAATGCAATTTATACCTCATCCTTAAATGCAAACAGAACCTTAATTGCCAATTTTGAAATGAGTAGCGGATTCACATTAAATGTAGTTTCAGTCAATGGAACAGCAATTAAGAATCCGGTTTTGGCATCTTACAATCCTGGAGCTATCGTTCAGCTTACAGCAACACCAAGTACAGGTTACACTTTCACCGGATGGAGTGGAGATGCAACAGGTTCATTGAATCCGTTGTCAGTAACCATGAATGCCAATAAGAATATCACCGCAAACTTTGCATTAACAGGCAGTGGATTCTCATTAAATGTTACAGCAAATAATGGATCAGTATTAAAAAATCCTAATATGGTTTCTTATACCAGTGGAGCTTCGGTAGTGCTTACTGCAACAGCAAATTCAGGCTATACTTTTACTGGGTGGAGTGGAGATGCAACAGGTTCGGTAAGTCCTTTAACCGTGATTGTGAATTCGAATAAGAATATCACTGCTAATTTTATTGCAGACGTATTACCACCAGCAGGTCCATTAGCAATTAATCTTGGATGTGCTGAACCATTTGGAATAATTGCAGGTTCAACCATTACGAGTACAGGTCCTTCTATAATCAACGGAAACATTGCATTGAGCCCCGGATCTGCACTGATTGGTTTCCCTCCAGGAGTTATTAATGGAACGCAAGAAATTACCACTCCAGCCGCAGCTGCTGCTATGGAATGTTTAACATCAGCCTATATCGAAGGTCAAGGCAGATCATTAAATGCCATTTCATTGCCGGGTCAACTTGGTGGCCTTACCCTTGCCCCGGGCCTATATTCGAACTCATCAACCAGCGGAATATCAGGAACAGGAGCGAATGGAATTTTAACACTGGATGCTCAAGGTAATTCAAATGCAGTATGGATATTCCAAATTGGGTCTACACTTAATACAGATCCTGCTACCAGCATTGTTTTGGCAGGTGGCGCAAAAGCTGCAAATATCTTTTGGATTGTTGGCACCTCAGCAACACTTGGAACAACTTCAGTTTTCTACGGAAATATCCTTGCTGATCAGGCAATTACACTTAATACCGGTGCTGTACTTAACGGCAGAGCATTGGCCAGAATTGCTGCAGTTACCTTAGATGCCAGTACAATCACTACACCATAAAAATTTATAAAATGAAATCAAATACATTATTTAAATTGGGATCGCTCATGGCGCGGTTCCCTTTCAAGCTAGCTCTTAAAAGTGTGATTGTCGGCACCTTGATCATGACTGGCATTCAGTCTCCACTTCAAGCTCAAGAAACTCCTGCGGTAAAATATATCATGCCATCCTGGTGGTTTGGTGTTTCAGGCGGTGCAAATTTCAATTTTTACCAGGGAACCACTCAGCAGTTAACTACAGACTTCATCGTTCCAACAGCATTTCATGACGGCAAGGGGGTGGGATTTTTTGCCCTGCCACTTCTTGAGTTTCATCGTCCGGAAACCAGATTTGGATTCATGTTGCAAGCTGGATACGACAGCAGAAAAGGTAAGTTCGATCAGGTAAAATCTCCATGTAATTGTCCGGAAGATTTAAATACGGATTTAGATTACATTACGGTTGAGCCTAGCATACGCATCGCACCATTCAAATCAAATTTCTACATCTATGGTGGGCCGCGTCTTGCTTTCAATATGAACAATAATTTTACCTATCAGCAAGGCATTAATCCGGCTTACCCTGAACAAGTTGCCGATCCGGAAGTAAATGGAGTATTTAGCAACACAAACAAATCGTTGATTTCGATGCAAGTTGGAGCCGGATACGATATTTCGCTAACGCCAGATACAAAGCAAACACAAGTTGTACTTTCTCCATTTATTTCTTATCATCCCTATTTTGGGCAAGATCCACGGTCAACTGAGTCGTGGAACTTGACGACTGTTAGAGCTGGTATTGCACTAAAATTTGGTCGCGGCCACAAAGCTTCAGTTCCTGAAGAGGTGATTGTTCCAGTTGTTGTTGCCGTTGTTGAACCTGAAGTTACTTTCACGGTCAACGCACCAAAAAATATTCAAACAGAACGCGCAGTAGTTGAAGTATTCCCACTTCGAAATTATGTATATTTCGATCTGGGATCAACTGAAATACCAAATCGTTATGTTAGAATTCGTAAAGATCAGGTTAAGGATTTCAGGGAAGATCAGGTTGAATTATCTACTCCTGATAATATGTCGGGCAGCCCAAAACGACAAATGATCGTCTATTATAATGTGTTGAATATCCTTGGCGACCGCATGGTTAAAGATCCAACAACAACGATCACATTGGTTGGATCATCAGAAAAAGGACCGAAAGATGGTCGCTTAATGGCCGAATCGACCAAAACATATCTGGTTGATGTATTTGGAATTGATGCTTCAAGAATCAAAACAGAAGGTCGAAGTAAGCCTAAATTAAGAGAAGAACAACAAGGAGGAAAACTTGACCTTGTATTGCTTCGCGAAGGCGATCGACGTGTATCAATTGAAAGTAATAATCCTGGGTTACTTATGGAATTCAGAAGTGGACCAGATGCACCGCTTAAACCAGTAAAAATCAGTCCTGTTCAGGAAGCACCCGTTTCAAGCTATGTTACTTTCACTAACGAAGGAGCAGATACCGCCTTCACATCATGGTCGCTTGTAATCGAAGACGAAAAAGGAGTAGCCCAAAATTTTGGACCATACACCAAAGAATCAGTGAGTTTACCTGGAAAATCAATTTTAGGTACACGTCCTGAAGGCGATTACAAAGTTACAATGATAGGTCAGTTAAAAAGTGGTGAGACTTTGAAAAAGGAAACGAAGGTACACATGACACTTTGGACACCGTCAACAACTCAAGAAGTGATGCGGTTCAGTATTATTTATGACTTCAACAATTCAAAGGCTATCACCATTTATGACAAATATCTTACTGATGTTGTAACTCCGAAGATTCCGACAAACGGAACAGTTAGCTTACAAGGTCATACCGATATTATTGGAGGTGAAGATAATAACCTGAAATTATCACTGGCCCGTGCAAATGATACCAAAAAGATCATTGAAAAAGCACTGGCTAAAGCAGGAAGAACTGATGTGAAATTTGAAGTTAACGGATACGGTGAAGATCAAAAATCAGCACCATATGCTAACCAGTATCCTGAGGAACGTTCATATAACCGATCGGTTATTATTGACATCATTCCCGCAAAGTAAATTTTTAGATCAATCAATTTGAATTAATAGAAAGAGACCGCAATTGTGGTCTCTTTTTTTGTGAATAAAACGATAGTCAACAAGATAAAAACATCTGATAATGTATGAATTATACAACTTTAATAAAGAGTTGTGTAAGTCCTACCTAAATTAAAGCACTCACCTTTGTAGGGTAATTATTTACACATCAGTTAAACAGAAAAACATGAAAACATTACAAAGAAACAAAAGCGTAATCATGAAAAAGATTATGTATGTCACTTTAGTTGGTTTGCTAATCATGCAGTTAACATCCTGCGACAAGGACACAACAAATGATAACCAATCAGCAAAACTTACGGTTCTAATGACCGACGCTCCCGCCAACTACGATGAAGTTTTGATCGATGTTCAAGGAGTGGAAGTAACAGGAAATGGTGGAAGTGCAGTAATGTTGAACACTACCGCTAAAGTGTATAATCTTCTTGAATTATCAAATGGAGTAAATACGATGGTATCCACCCCACCGCCACCAGCTATATTGATTGATTTTGTTATTCTATTTTTGATTCAAAAAGAATAAGAATATGAATAATAATAAGAAAGAACAGATGTTTGCGTTGGCTGCACAATGGCGTGAATCGGGTTTGACAC
>JBBQXI010000015.1:0-22358 GCA_038209805.1 Bacteroidales bacterium
GAAGATTCGGTGCAAAAATTTCGGCATCTTCATAAATCGTTCGATCCTGAATAACCGTTTTGGTTGAACTTCGAATATCAACAACCTGCTTGAACCTGCTATTAAGAAAATAGATCTGAAGATTGAATGACCAACGTTGCATATCTTCATAAAAGTCATTCAGGTATGGATTTTCATCAACATCCTCGTAATGTGGGCTCCATTTATAGTGTTTCGCTAATAATTCTGTGAGCGTAGTCTTCCCGGCGCCAATGTTTCCAGCTAAAGCAATATGCATTTGATTTATACTTTAAAATTTGAACTAAAATACAAAATATAATGAAGGTAAAAGGTAACGACAAATATTTAAATTTTCATTTTGGACTCAACAGACCCGATTGGATAGTTGGTGGAATAAGTCATTTGTCATTCGGAAAGTGCTACCTGCTTTTTCCGAATGACAAATGACTATTTCTGATTAAAGCGATTTGTTTAATTCAATTAACTGATCGAGGTATTGCCTGTCGTTTGCCAGTCGTGGAATTTTATTCTGACCTCCCGCTTTGCCCCGGCTTTTCATCCACTCGTAAAATAATCCCGGTTTTGCCACAATTACATGAGGCATTTCGAGGCTAAGGCTTTTATGACGTTTGGCTTCGTAATCAGAATTGATTGTTTTTAAAGCTCCATCGAAGAGCTGAATGAAATGATCCAGATCGTTGGGCTGTTTTTCGAATTCGATAATCCATTCGTGTGCTCCCTTTTGGTAGTCTTTCATATAGATTGGACCACCGGTATATTCGGAGATAATGGCGTTGGTTCGTTCGCAGGCAATTTGAAATGCTTTTTCTGCATTGTCGATAATTACTTCTTCGCCAAATGCGTTGATATAATGTTTGGTACGACCAGTTATGACAAATTTAAATGGATATCTTTGGGTAAACCGCACCGTGTCGCCAATCAGGTAGCGCCAAAGTCCGCCGTTGGTCGAAATTACCATGGCATAGTTTTTACCGATTTCAACATCTTCAAGAGAGATGGTATTCAAACTATCGACTCGGAATTCATCCATCGGGATAAACTCGTAGTAAATACCATAATCGAGCATGAGTAGCATGTCTTTTTTATCCGGATCGTCCTGAATTCCAAAAAAACCTTCAGAAGCATTGTAGGTCTCCATGTAATGCATGTTCGCACTTGGAATTAACTTTTCATACTGTTCACGGTAAGGCTCAAACTTAACCCCTCCGTGTGTAAAAACTTCCAGATTGGGCCACACCTCCAGAATGTTGTTTTTGCCGGTAACCTCCAAAACTCTTTTCAGCAAAACCAGATACCATGACGGAACTCCGGCAAACGAAGTGACATTTTCGTCAAGCGAATATTCGATGATCTTTTCGATCTTTTCTTCAAACTCCTCGAGTAGCGAAATTTCAGTCGATGGAGTTCTGTAAAAGTCAGTCCAGAAAGGAATATTTTCGATAATGATTGCCGAAAGGTCGCCGTAATAACTATTATTGTTGTAATTATTAACCTTGTGACTTCCGCCCAAAGTAAGGGCTTTCCCTGATAGCAATCCGGATTCGGGATTGTTCTTCAGGTAAATGGCCATAACATCGCGGCCACCCCGGATGTGAACATCTTCCAAAGAATCTTTGCTGACTGGTATGAACTTGCTTTTTTCGTTTGTTGTGCCTGACGATTTGGCAAACCATTTGGTTTCGCCCGGCCACAATAGGTTTTTCTCGCCAAGCATCATCCGTTCAACCGTAGGTTTGATGTCATCATAGCCCTGGATCGGAATCTGTTCCCGAAATTCCTTTTCGGAACTAATCGCTTTAAATTTGTATTTTAATCCAAATTCGGTATTCGAAGCCTTGTCCAGAAGCTCAAAAAGCATTTCGCGTTGCACTTCGTGCGGATGCTTTTTAAAAAGCTCAATCTGGTATATTCGCTTAAAATTGACCCAATTAATGATTGAATTGATAACTGGCATGAAAATCGTTTTTCGGTGCGGTCAAATTTATTAAAAATTCTGACTTTTGTTTGTAGAAAGGTCTTGCCATATGATTTCGTTAGTGTCAGAAAAAGATGGAGTACGTGTTTGATGCTGCCCGAATCCTATTTTTCTTACTTTTACATCAGTATTAACAAAGCCAATACCCACATTTATGAATTATATTGATCTGGTTCTCGGGATTATTCTGATTATTGCTGCCATACAAGGTTTTAGAAAAGGTTTCATTGTTGAAGCGGCCTCTTTAGCTGCGCTTATTCTGGGAATTTGGGGCGCAATCAAATTTTCGGACTGGACTGCTGGCTATATTTCCAAAACGTTTAATTACCATTCAAGTTCTCTCGGTACAGTTGCTTTTCTGGTTACCTTTATTGGCATTGTAGTACTGATTCATATACTTGGCAAAATCCTCGACAGCACAATAAAAGCGGTGGCATTAGGATTCCTGAACCGATTGGCCGGAATCATTTTTGGGGTATTGAAAACCGCAGTAATTCTTAGTATTCTGCTTATGCTCTTTGATCCCATTGATGAAAATGTCCATCTTCTTCCATCGAAGCAAAAAGCGGAATCGAAAACCTATTCACCCATGAAGCAGTTGGTTCCAACTTTATTCCCGTTTATTAAACTGTGGGATTCTAACGATAAGAGTAGCCCTGATCATAAGAGTAAGGATCAAAAACCAGAATCAAAAACAACTTAGCGTTTTTCTGGAGGTCAAGTTTGTCAGGGATAATTCGCAATCGTGTCCGCAGCTTTTCTATGCCTACTCATTTTATTCCTGGTTATATCCGTGTTAAACATCGATTTTATATCTTTGGGCGGATTTTTATTGACTGAAAAGTCAGTGAAATTTCAAGTTTTCGAAGCCGAAAGGTTTGAAACCGATAAATATCCAACAAACCCGAAAATTAATTTACAAGAATAAGCACAATGAATTTTGTTGACGAATTACAATGGAGAGGCATGATCCACGACATGATGCCTGGTACGAAAGAACAGCTCGATAAAGAATTAACCTCGGCATATGTGGGTATTGACCCAACAGCTGATTCACTGCATATTGGACATTTGGTGAGCGTAATGATGCTAAAGCACTTCCAGATTGCAGGGCACAAACCCATTGCATTGGTTGGTGGTGCTACCGGAATGATTGGCGATCCATCGGGAAAATCGCAGGAACGTAATTTATTGGACGAACCTACGTTGCGCCACAATCAGGAATGCATCAAACAGCAACTTTCCAGATTCCTCGACTTTGAATCGGATGCTCCAAATGCTGCCGAGATGGTGAATAATTATGACTGGATGAAAGACTTTAGCTTCCTGAATTTTATTCGCGATATTGGAAAGCACATCACAGTAAATTACATGATGTCGAAAGATTCGGTAAAAAAACGATTAGATTCGGACAGTGGTGCCGGAATGTCGTTTACCGAATTTACTTACCAATTGGTTCAGGGGACTGATTTTCTGCACCTTTATCAGGAAAAAAACACCAAGTTGCAGATGGGTGGATCCGACCAATGGGGAAACATTACAACCGGAACTGAACTTATCCGCCGGAAAACCGGAGGCGAGGCATTTGCTTTGACTTGTCCACTGATTAAAAAGGCTGATGGAACCAAGTTTGGAAAGACGGAGTCAGGAAATGTTTGGCTCGATCGTAAATTAACTTCACCATACAAATTCTACCAGTTCTGGTTGAACACATCCGATGAGGATGCTGAACGATACATCAAGATTTTTACGCTGCTCTCGAAAGAAGACGTTGCCGAATTGACTTTG
Organism: Bacteroidales bacterium; assembly: GCA_038209805.1. Classification (GTDB taxonomy): domain Bacteria; phylum Bacteroidota; class Bacteroidia; order Bacteroidales; family Prolixibacteraceae; genus Aquipluma. The sequence goes on from JBBQXI010000015.1 coordinate 3,785, forward strand.
AAACACGCAGAAGCTCCACATTTACGCTTGTTGCAGAAACGTTTGGCCGAAGAAGTTACTGTTATGGTTCATTCGCGCGAAGATTATGATTTGGCGGTTGAGGCTTCCCAAATCCTTTTCGGACAGGGAACTGCCGAATTGCTTAACAAGCTGGATGAAGAAACTTTCCTTTCGGTTTTTGATGGAGTTCCACAGTTTAAGCTGTCGGCAAAAGAACTTGGCGAAGGCATTAAAGTGGTCGATCTTTTGGCTGAAAAAGCAATGGTTTTTCCTTCGAAAGGCGAATTGCGCAGAACTGTTCAGGGAAACGGATTAAGCATTAATAAGGATAAAGTTACGGATGCTGAACTGCTTGTAAATAGCGGATTTCTGATCGGGAATAAGTACATTCTTATTCAGAAAGGCAAGAAGAATTATTTTCTCCTGATCGCCGAATAGATTCCGGCATTTATTTCAGGTTTACAAAATACTAAATGTACAAATGTTTCGTTAAAACATCGACCAAAATACCTTTCTATGGCAAACTTTTTCGACAATCAGAATCTACTTGAAATCCTTTGGAAATGGAAGAAGCATTTGATTATTGTGGGTGTTCTCGCAATCGTTTTTTCAGGCCTGTTTTCGTCATCACTGTTCATTCAGCCGAAATTTAAATCGACGGCTCGCATTTATCCCAGTTTTAATATTTATACCTACAGTGATGAGTCGGAAAGTGAACAATTGCTTGAGATCTCTAATTCGCAGGATATTAAATTTAAAGTGATTGATGCATTTAATCTTGCCGAAGTATACGGAATTAGTAAGCAAGATCCGCTTTATCATACCTACATGCTTGCTGAATTCAATGACAATGTTGGATTTAAGAAAACTGAGTATGAGACTGTTGAAATTTCAGTTTTGGATACCGATCCGAAAAGAGCCTGTTTGATGTGCGATTCCATTGTTTCTTTTGTGAATGAAAAGATAAACTCATTGCATCGTGTTAAATTCGAGGAAGTTGCCCGTAGTTCAGGAATTGGGTTGAAAAAAATAAATCATGAAATTGATTCGTTGGAAGAAAAGCTGAATTTTTTGAGAGGAACCTACCGGATTTTAGACTATGAATCGCAGTCGGCACAGATAACCAAAGGAATGGTAAAGGTGCTTGCTGAAGGGAAAAAGAATACGGCGGGTGCGAAAGAACTTGAGCAATGGATGAACAATCTGCAAGAAAAGGGAGGCGAATATAATCTTTTAGCAAAAGCACAAGATAATTGTATTTTCGAAAGAGATTCCATCAAGACAGCATACGATCGTTCAATTAGTAATGTGAAAAATAAGCTTGTTTATGGACATCAAGTTCAGAGCCCGATACCTGCTGAAAAAAAATCGTATCCTGTCAGGTGGTTAATTATTTTAGCTTCTACTTTTGCTGCACTATTTGTCGCGATGCTTGTGATTTTGGTTCTTGAAAATCAGAAAAACGACTAAACGGTGTATCAGGCCAAGATAAAAATTACTCTTTTTTACTTGATTTCAGCACTGTTTATTTTGCTGAATACATTTTTCTTGGTAAAGAAGCATTCGATGATTATCAATGCTTTACCGATGGCATTTGCCATTGTTTTACTTGCTATTTTTGCTTTAGACAAACTTCTGTATCTGGTCGTATTTTTCACACCACTTTCGCTGCCTCTTTCTGAACTAATGCATGGATTAGCATTTAACATGTTTCTGCCGACAGAACCTTTATTGTTTGGGATATTGCTCATTTTTATCCTGAAATGTTTTGCTGGCAGGAAGTTTGATCGAGACATCTTAACTCATCCGATATCACTCGCCATTTATTTTAGTTTATGCTGGATGTTGGTCACAAGTTTGACAAGTACGATGCCTTTGGTTTCGTTGAAATTTTTGTTGTCGCGGATCTGGTTTATCGTAGGATTTTACCTTCTTACAGCCAAACTTTTTGAATCGGGCAAGAATATCGAGAAGTATATCTGGCTGTATGCCATGTCATTAATGTTGGTCATATTCTATTCAACCTACAGTCATCTGGGGTACGGACTTTGGGATAAGCAGGCCGCTCATTTTGTAATGGATCCTTTTTACAACGACCATACGGCTTATGGAGCTGCTATTGCGATGTATCTACCGTTTTTGTTTGGATTTTCTTTTACTAAATTGTATTCTCCCTGGGTTCGGTGGTTTGTACGAATCTGTTTGGGTATTTTGATGATGGGGCTTATTCTTTCATACGCCAGAGCTGCCTGGCTGAGTATGTTTGCGGTACTGGTCGTCTGGATAATTATGCGCCTGAAAATCAGGTTTAAGAACCTGTTTATTACTTTCATCATATCAGCATCGTTGATTTTGGTATTTCAACACCCCATATTGATGTATCTCGAACGAAACAATACCGAATCTTCAGCTAACTTGGCCGACCATCTCTCTTCGATGTCTAATATTTCGTCCGATGCCTCCAATCTGGAACGTCTAAATCGCTGGAGTTGTGCTATCCGGATGTTTGAGGATAAGCCAATTTTTGGTTATGGTCCAGGCACTTATATGTTTCAATATGCGCCCTATCAATTAACTAAGGATCGAACAATTATCAGTACGAATTCAGCTAATGGTGGAAATGCACACAGTGAATACCTGGGGCCAATGGCTGAATCGGGTATTTTAGGCCCTGTTTCTGTTCTGATATTATTCGTATTGGTTATTTATTCCGGCATTCATGCTTATTCCAGAACGAACGATAAGCGACTAAAAACCTTAGTTATGGGTGCTTTATTGGGGCTAATAACTTATTACATTCACGGTACAATGAATAATTTTCTGGATACTGACAAGCTTTCGGTTCCGTTTTGGGGATTCACTGCAATCATTGTAGCTATTGATATTCATACCCGAAAAATTTCTCATACCGAAGCTTTAGCTGAAAAAAAGAGCTAAAAAAATGGCCTGCCGTAGCAAGCCATCTCCTGAATATTTAATCCAAATCTGTTATTTCTTTACACGTTCATAATAAGAACGGTCGCGTGTGTCAATTTTAATGATATCGCCTTCGTTGATAAACATTGGAACCATGATTTCGGCTCCGGTTTCTACGGTGGCAGGTTTCAAGGCATTTGAACTTGCAGTATTTCCTTTTTCACCGGCAATGGTTGAAGTAATAGCCATTTCTACAAAAGGAGGTAGCTCTACGGTCAACGGAGTTTCAGTATCTGCATGGACATTGATTTCCACGATTTGTCCTTCTTTCATTAAATCAGAATTTTCAATCAACTCTGCAGCAATAGAAATTTGTTCAAAAGTTTCGGCATGCATAAAATTGAACCCAGTTTCGTCCTGATACAAATACTGATAAGGACGACGTTCAACCCGTACAACATCAATTCTAACCCCTGAACTAAATGTGTTTTCAATGGTCCTTCCTGTTTTAAGGTTTTTGAGCTTCGTTCTGACGAAAGCCGGACCTTTTCCTGGTTTAACATGTTGAAACGATACAATTTGGAATAACTGTTCGTTGTATTCAATGGTTAATCCGTTTTTAATATCTGCAGTAGTAATAGCCATATAAAATGTTTAGAATAATTTCAAATCGGGTGCAAAAATAAAGAAATATTGCTGATTCAGAATTTTTATTCAAAATATTTCAATTATTTCATCCGAAAACGTATTCATTAATTATTTGATTATTTGATTGTTCGAATGAAACGGTGTCTTAAACAATGGAGTTTGTTTCAATTTTACTCCATTATTCTTTGACCATTTGATTTACCCCATTGATTTTATATGAATTCAACTCGCATTTAAGTGCGCCAAGTACCAGTTCGAATTCAGCATAGATTGGAAGTCTGTTTGCATCTTTGGTAATATAAATCTTCAGTTCGTTCGATCCTTTCAAAAGTTTCCCTTTTGGAACTTTGGGAGAGACTACGTAGCATTGCTTTCGCCCTATCTTTGTATCAATGGTTTCAATACCAAGATACTCCAATTCCATGATAAATAATTCATCGCCATGATATACTGGTATTTTAATGCTTTTTCCGGCGAGTAAGTCTTCGAAATACTGGTTTTGCCTGATGTAGAAGAAAACACTAACCAGATCATTTACTTTCGCAGGTACTTTTTTTCGACCAGATTTTTGACTGAACAGCGAATCATTCACATGATCGTAGGTAACTTCGTCATAAAACCTATATTTCTGTTCCTTTACATTGCGCACCGATTTGACAGGAAGGTAAGTTTGAGGATCGACCCAACTTTCGTAAATATCGTTTACCTCGTAAATTTTATCCACCAGTCCAGTTGTTCTTCCCCTCATTCGGTAATGAATGGCTGATTTTTTATTTATTTTCTCATTTTCAGCAATTAAGGTCGCCTTTCCTCCTTTAATAAATCCAAACCGAAGAATGTATTCCATTTCCTCCAAGGGTTCTGCATTTAGTCGGATGACGAACGCAAACAACAAAAAGAAAATCAAAGTAATTTTCATCCTAACATATTTTTTTTCGATACAGTTGCTACAAAATCTTTAAGATAAAATGGTTCGAAATAAGCAACGTCTTCAAATTGATTATTGTTGTATGCTTGCCAGGCTAATTCTGTCATATGTCGGGCAGAAGCTTTTATATTCGGTAAAAATATTGCATTTGGCGATTTGATAACCTTCTCACATTTTTCCGAACCATTACCAAAGAAAACAACCTGCTTGTTGCTTAGTTCAATGGAGAGAAATGAGTCATCAATTATATCAGCCGTAATTGGTTTCAATACAGCACCGTTTTCATCCAAAAGCATTGAAAAAACCTCCATTCGTCTGGCATCAATCATGGGGCAAAATAAGGTGAGTTTATCATCAGGAATTCCAAATTGTTTCTTATTTAATGCAACATGTTTTGCCATGGCTTCAAGTGTACCTATGGCAATAAGTGGTATGTTTCCGGCGTAACAAATTCCCTTTGCAGTTGAGACACCAATACGTAAACCGGTATATGATCCTGGGCCTTTACTTACGGTTACTGCGCTCAATTCATTGGGCAGTAGTTTATTCCTGGATAATAGGTCTTCAGCGAAAACAGTGACTAAACGCGCATGATTTTGTCCCTCGTCTGATTCAATGAAATCAATGAGAAATCCATCTTTTAGAAGCGAAACGCTACAAACCTCCGTCGAGGTCTCGATAATTAGAATTAAGGCCATGCTTGAAAAAATTTGAGAACAAAATTAGGGATATTAATAGACGAATGGTTGATTTGGATAAAAGAAATCTGAATTGATTGAATACCTAAAAAAAATAAACCTTTAAAGCTTTAAGTTCGATCATTTGTACTATTTTTAAAAATTCAAAAGAAGGGTATTTAGATGTATCATACTGTAATAATTGACGACGATCCATTAGCCAGACGAGGACTTAGGCGCATCCTTGAACAAAACTTTCAGGAGATTGAAATTATGGGAGAAGCCGATTCTGTTGCAACTGGTATCTCGCTGATTAATGAAATGGAACCCGATTTGGTATTCTTGGATATTGAAATGCCTGATGGAAATGGATTTAGCCTTCTCGAAAAACTTGCAAAAATTAATTTTAAATTGGTCTTTACCACTTCGTACAGCGATTATGCAATAACTGCATTTAAGTATTCGGCATTCGATTATTTGGTAAAGCCTCTATTGATTGAAAATGTTCGGTCAACCATTAACCGCATCAATGATATCCCTGTACTTCACGAAAAGCAACGGGTTGAGGTTTTGAAAAAGAATTTAATACATGGCTCTGATGCTGATCAGACAATTGCCTTGCCTGAAATCAACGGATTCACTATTGTAAAAGTCAATGATATTCTCAGATGTGAAGGAGAGCGTAACTATTCACGAATTTTCTTCCATAATGGAACCTCTGTATTGGTTAGTCGCACCTTACTCGACTTTGATAACTTATTGGTATCGCACGGTTTTTTTCGAATTCATCGCTCGCATTTGATTAGTTTGAAGAATGTTAACCGATATCTGAAATCAGATGGTGGAGTGATCGAAATGAATGATAAAACTCAATTGCCGGTTTCTCCTAAATTTAAGGATGAACTTCTAAACCGGCTGTTATACAATCGGATATAATTTTACTATGTATTCTGTCAAAGATTTACAATCACTTATTTCTGTTGAAATAGAGAATGAGATTTATTCTTTAAATCAAACTGAACCAAAAAATTTATATCAACCCGTTGGCTATGCGTTGTCGATGGGAGGTAAAAGGCTTCGTCCGGTGATGGTTCTAATGGCCTTTAATTTATTTAGCGAGACTGTTGAAAATGCGTTCCCGGTGGCATTGGCGATAGAGTTGTTTCATAATTTTACCTTGCTGCACGACGACATTATGGACGGTGCCGAGATGAGGAGGAATAACTTGTCGGTTTACAAGAAATACAATGAAAATATAGCTATTTTGTCGGGCGATGCCATGTCGATTATGGCATATAATTATTTACTAAAGTGTAATTCAACAGAACCGGCCGCTATGATTCGGTTGTTTTCTCAAACAGCACTTGAAGTCTGTGAGGGGCAACAATTTGATATGGATTTTGAAAACAGGCTGGATGTTTCAATTTCGGAATATTTGGAAATGATACGGCTTAAGACTGCCGTTTTGCTAGCAAGTAGTTTAAAGCTTGGCGCCATGGCCGCAAATGCTCCTGAAAAAATCGCTGATCAGCTTTATGATTTTGGATTGAATTTGGGAATCGCTTTTCAACTTCAGGACGATTTGCTTGATGTTTTTGCCGATCAGGATAAATTTGGTAAAAAAATAGGAGGTGATATTGTCTCGAACAAAAAGACGTTTCTCCTGTTGAAGGCACTTGAAATCTCAGACGATAGTACTAAGATGATTATCCTTAATTGGATGAATAAAAGTGATTTTGACGAGAATGAAAAAATCAGGGCAATTACCAGGCTGTATAATAAATTAGATATTAAAAGAATAACTGAAATATACATTGATGAATATTACAAGTTGGCACTTGATGTATTTAAAGAAATTAATCTGACTGATGAAACTAAGACAGAACTGATTCAATTGGCAAACTTGATCATGAATCGTGATCACTAGAATTTTCGAGGAACTTTTTTTGATGTGAAAAACTTTTTTAGCACTTTTAAAGTCTCTGATTCGCACAAATTTGATAATTTCAACTTTTCAGCATAAAACAATAAAATATGGCTCAAAATATTGGTAAAATAACTCAGGTAATCGGTCCGGTTATCGATATTTCTTTCGATTTGGAAGGCAGCGAACTTCCCAGAATTTATGATGCCCTTGAGATTGTAAGGGAAGGTATGGAAAATCTTGTACTCGAATGTGAACAACACATTGGAGAAAACACTGTTCGTGCCATCGCCATGGATTCAACTGATGGCTTCCGGCGCGGAATGGACGTTATTGCTACCGGGAGGCCAATTACAATGCCTAGAGGTGAAATTGGTCTTGGCCGTTTGCTGAATGTAACTGGTGATCCTGTTGACGGGCTCGAGGCATTGCCTAAAAATGGATACAGTATTCATAACGAGCCTCCGTTGTATGAAGACTTAACAACTGAAACTGAAGTGCTTTTCACCGGAATCAAAGTAATCGACTTGATTGAACCCTACGCTAAAGGAGGTAAAATTGGTTTATTTGGTGGAGCCGGTGTTGGTAAAACAGTATTAATTCAGGAATTAATTAATAACATTGCTTTGGCTCATAGTGGATTGTCAGTATTTGCCGGAGTAGGAGAGCGCACTCGTGAAGGGAATGATCTTCTTCGTGAAATGATTGAAGCCGACATTGTTGACTATGGAGAAGAGTTTAAAAAGTCGATGGAAGAAGGTCACTGGGATTTGACTAAAGTTGACCGTGAATCGATTAAAAAATCGAAACTGGCGCTTGTATTTGGTCAAATGAACGAACCTCCCGGTGCCCGGGCCCGTGTTGCCCTTTCGGGATTGACTATGGCCGAAAGTTTGCGTGATGGAGACGGAAGTACCGGAAAAGGTCGCGATATTCTGTTCTTTGTCGATAATGTTTTCCGTTTCACTCAGGCCGGATCTGAAGTTTCGGCGTTGCTCGGACGTATGCCTTCAGCAGTTGGATATCAGCCAACCTTAGCAACCGAAATGGGTATTATGCAGGAACGTATTACTTCTACTAAAAAAGGCTCGATTACATCAGTTCAGGCAGTTTATGTACCTGCCGATGACTTAACCGACCCAGCTCCGGCTACTACTTTTGCTCACTTGGATGCAACGACAGTATTAAGCCGTAAAATTTCAGAATTGGGTATTTATCCTGCTGTTGATCCATTGGATTCAACTTCCCGAATTTTGACTCGTGAGGTCGTTGGAGACGAACATTACGATTGTGCACAGCGGGTAATTATGATATTACAACGTTACAAGGAATTACTGGACATTATTGCCATTCTCGGAATGGATGAGCTTTCGGAAGAAGATAAACTGATTGTGCATCGTGCTCGCCGCGTACAGCGGTTCCTATCTCAACCATTCTTTGTAGCCGAGCAGTTTACTGGTTTAAAAGGCCAATTGGTTTCTATTGAAGATACAATCAAGGGCTTCAATATGATTATGAATGGTGAAGTTGATCAGTATCCTGAAGCAGCATTCAACTTGGTTGGCAACATTGATCAAGCCATCGAAAAGGGAGAAAAATTGCTTGCCGGAGCTTAATTAAAAGCGTTGTTCTTTAAAGTTTGAAAATCAATTTATTGATACATGATACTAGAAATTATTACCCCCGATAAAAAAGTTTACTCTGGTCTGGTTAAATTAGTTCAACTACCCGGGACAAACGGGTTGTTTGAGATTATGAACCATCATGCTCCAATCATCTCAACACTGGATAAGGGGAAGATTAAAGTGGAGGAAGAAAGTGGCCAGGTGCTTTTTTTTGATGTAGAGGGAGGTATTGTTGAAAACAAAGACAACAAAATAATAGTACTTGCTGAGTCGGTTTAGCCGACAGAAGCGATAAACTGATTATATTTAGACCCTGAAGATTTATACCCTTCAGGGTTTTTTATTTTGAAAACGAAATTCCTTATCATACGCTTTAGTTCGATTGGCGACATTGTTTTAACATCGCCGGTTGTTCGTTGCCTGAAAACTCAATTTCCGGAGGCTGAAGTGCACTTTCTTACCAAAAATAGAAATGCCGATCTGTTGCAGGCAAATCCATATATCGATCAGATTCAGTTATTTGATGATTCTCTATCGGATACAATTCGGACATTAAAAGCTGAGAATTATGATTACATCATCGACCTGCACAATAATTTACGTAGTTTACGTGTGAAGCTGGGATTAAAGGCACGATCGTACAGCTTCAATAAATTAAATTTTCGCAAGGTCTTGTTGACCCGATTTAAGCTGAATACAATGCCTGATGGACATATTGTTGACCGTAACATGGAAACATTACGTCCTTTTAATATTGTAAATGATGGTGAGGGACTTGAGTATTTTATTCCCGAAGAAGACGAATTCCAAATCTCGTTATTGCCTGAAAGTTTCAGGAATGGCTTTGTTGCATTGGTTTTGGCCGGAACTTATGCGACGAAACGAATGCCTGTTGAGAAATACAGAAAACTAATTTCAGAAAGCAATATCCCGTTTGTTTTGCTTGGCGGTAAAAGTGAACGTGCAATGGCTAGTTGTATTCTGGAATGGAACACCGGAAATGTAGTGGATTTTACCGGAAAATTGCGAATCAATCAATCGGCCAGTCTGGTAAAAAATGCCAGATTGGTTATTTCTAACGATACTGGATTAATGCACATTGCTGCTGCTTTTCACAAAAAGATACTGTCGGTTTGGGGAAACACCTCACCTGAATTAGGCATGTATCCTTATTTGCCTGGCGAAGGCTCCGAAATACTCGAAGTTAAAGGGTTGCCGTGCCGCCCATGTTCAAAATTGGGTTATCACGAATGTCCGAAAAAGCATTTTCGCTGCATGAACGATATGCCTGAAGATCGGATTGTCAGTTGGGTGATAAGGGAGTTTTAGCATCGCCTGTCTCCGTTTCCTCAACCATCTACCCCCAAGCTCCACGCCCCAAGCCCTTTGCTTCTTATCCTTTTACCAGTACTATTTCTTCAAAAGCTTCGCGATACAACTGATTGGCACTGATTACCTCATCATGTGTTCCTGATGTCGAAACCTGCTTGTTTTCTATGACATAGATTTGGTCTGTCTGTCTGGCCAATTGAACTCGGTGTGTTACGAAAATTACGATCATTTCTGTTTTTAAGTTTTTCAGCAGTTTTAAAACAAACTGCTCAGTGCGGCGATCCATGGCTGCCGTTGCTTCATCGAGCAATAAAACCTGTGGCTTTTGATAGAGCGCTCGTGCAAGGGCAATTAGCTGTTGCTGTCCGCCTGAAAGGTTTGCACTGTTTTCGTTGATAATGGTCGCGTAACCTTGTTGAAACTCGTTAATAAACGAATCCAAACCTGTTGCTTTACAAAAGTCAATCACTTTCTGAACATCCGGATATTCCTGTAAACAGATATTCTCCAATATGGTGTCATTAAAAAGTTTTACTTGCTGTGTAACTGCTCCAATTTGACCTCGCCATTCAGGAACAGATATTTTAGACGAGTTGGAGCCGTTTACCAGTATTTCGCCCGATTCGAACGGATAAAACCGTTGCAATACCGAAATCAACGTGCTTTTACCACAGCCAATTTCCCCAAAGATGGTCGCAATTTGACCTTTCTCGAATTTCATGTTTATTCCCTTCAGCAAAAGGCTTTTCCCCGGAAACCGGAAATTCACTCCCCTGAGTTCAAGTGCGTCAATGCTTGGTACACGGAGCATAGTGCTTGTGGCTTGAAGTTCGTATTCCGGTTCGGCAGCCGAAAATTCGTACATGCGCTCGAAGGCTATTTTGGCTTCCTGAAATTGGATGTTAGCCATGGCAGTGCTTATTACCGATGTTACCAAACTGCCAACGATTGAAATGATAGCCATCATTTGACCAAGCAAAAGTTGCTTGTCCAATACCAGAAATGAGGTCCAGGCTATTATTCCTGCAATTAGTATTACACTTGCCAGTTGCGCCAACAGGTTAATTTTGTTTCCCAGAATGCCTAATTCATAAACTTTCGCCTGAAAAAAATTGTAAACGGTCTGAACCGCTTTCGATAAAAGGGTTTCCTTGTTTCCCGACTTAACCACTTTCACGCCCTGAATAGTGTCGATGTATTTGCTTTCGGTTGAGGCATAGGTCTGCATCACTTCACGCTGCTTTTCAATGATTATCCGGTTGTATTTCCATGCCAGCAAACCAAAAACCGGAATCGACAAAAGGCTGATCAGCCCTGTTGAAACCGACAGCATAAAAATGTAACCCAGCGACGAAACGATAATTAAAACATCGATCACAATGTTGCTGCTCAGATTGATAACTACCCGTTGTATCCGTTGCGAATCATTCAGTCGGCCAATCATGTCGCCAGTTGAGGTGCTGTCGAAAAAGCTTTGAGGCAGGAGCATCAGTTTGCCAAAGAAAGAAGACACGACCCGGATATTCATCTCCTTGCTTTGCCTGATCAGAAAAATGCCCCGGATATATCCAATAAATGCTTTTGCCAGTAAAATCAGGATGAATATCGCCAGACTTTTGAATAAGAGTTCTTTATTATCCGACGGAAGAATTTTGTCGATTAGTTTTTGGGTGTAAATAGCGACTGCTAGTCCAAGTACCGCCAATACCATCCCCATAAACGCGGCAACCGACAGCACTGGAATATCGTCTTTAATCAATTCCTTGAACCATGCCAACATATTTTTGGACTGATTTTCTTTCCGGATGAAACACTCGCCCGGTTTAAGCAGAAGTAGGGCTTTCGATTTCCAAACCGCCTCCAGCTCTTCATCGCGGTATTCGATAATTCCCCAGCCCGGGTCGCCTATAATAAACTTTCCATTATCGTAGCCGTAGCAAACTATATAATGCTCCAGTTTCCCATCCTTTAAAATGTGCAGGATAACCGGAACTTCCATCTTTTTCAGGTTCTCCAGATCGGCTTCGTAAGCGTTTGCTTCGAAACCCAGTTTTTGTGCCGACTGGTACAAACCCAACAAACTGGTGCCTTGCAGGGTGGTGCCACTGGTATCGCGCAGTTTTTCCTGAGTCGTTTCGCCGCCATGAAACTTTACGATGGAAGTAAGGCAAGCCAACCCGCAATAGAACTGGCTGTATTGTTTGGTAAAAGTTTTTTTAATGTATTCCAGTTGTTTACTATTTTTTGCCATGGTTTGCTATGATTGATTCTATTATTTCTACTATCTGAGTTGAATTATTCTGAATCTCAAATTGTCCTTTCATTTTGAGTACATTGCCTTTGTAGTGCTGATAATTTTCGATAAGTTGATTAATCTTTCGCGATATGGTTTTGGCTGAGTCCTGTTCGATGCGTCCGCGCAATCCCAGCCCGTGATAAACTACCCGGGCAGAGTTTCCTGGCTGGTCCCACTTGCGCGAAAGCGGGTAAACAAGCATTGGAACCCCACAGAACACACATTCGGTAATGCTGTTCATTCCTCCGTGGGTGATCATAAAATCGCATTTTTGGAGCAAATCAATTTGCGGTACGGTTTCAAAAACAATCATATTGTCTGGCAAGGGAAGTAACTGACTAGTATCAAAAAATTTACCTGTTGAAAGGACAACCAAGTCTTTGGGGCGCCACCGTGCTACTTTGACTATTCTTGCAAAGAATTTTGTACAACGAACGATGTCGTAATTTGAAACGGTACCCATTGAAACGTAAATAACATTTCCACTGTCTTTTCTTTTTAAGCGTGCTATGTATTCAAACAACAGCCTGTAACGCGGATGATCTATTTTCGCTTCACGATTGATGTCAACCAATGGCCCGATTCTATACACATCCTTCTTTTCTGGATGAGGAAAGTCAAAGGCTTTCGGCGAGATGATCAGCCGTGGAATACCTTTAATACCAAATGCGTTACACCGATCTGTTTCTATTATTTTGAATAATGACAATCTGTATTTTTTTGTAACTCCTGAAACTATTCGATATAAGGCAGTTCGTCCGAAACTAAATTTATAAAACAAGCGCAACCGAAACCAAACCATTCTTTTTATCCACAAAAATTCTGTGGACATTCGACTGTAAACCCGGACCGAGGGTAAATGATAGCTTGTAAATGGCGGGATTCCCTTTATCCTGGCGGTGTCAGGCATCGATTGCGATAAGACGACCGGGCAATTAAGTATTTGGTAAAAGATCGCCTTGTACGAATCGTTTTCATCGAGTAAAACCAAATCTGGTTTGATTTGATCCAAAGAACGTCGCATTTCGGAAAGTTCATCGGCATCGAATTCCCCATTGATCTTCTTTAGCTTGATTTCGCTGGGTAGCATAGGTAAAAGCTGGGTAACAGTTTGAAATTCTTTTGCTTCTGCAATATGTTTAAAGTCGGCAGGCAAAGCGTACAAAACCTGGTACCCTGCATCTTTCAAAATAGTAGCTATTTTCAATGTTGCATGAATATGCCCGGTTGACCCATGAATATCAAACAGTATAGTTGCCATTTTCAACTTTTTGCGAAACTCTTTCGATTGGGGTGTTTTTAAGTCCCCTCCTTTTTGGAAGGGATTTAGGGGAGGCCACATTTACATCCCCTTTTCGCCCAAATAACCCTGAATCTTGCCGCCCAGCGACATGGCCCAGGGTTGCGCGATTTGCATCGACTCTTTGCTTATTTTGGTAGTCCCATCTATAAGCTTTTTGCCAAGTGGAGAGGTGTAGAACGCGATGAGTTGTTTAACTTCCTCGGCAGAGAAGTTTTTCTGGTAAACTGGTATAAGTTTCTTGTTTAGTTCAACAATCTCTTTGTCGAAAACGTCGCGCTTGGCCATGTCCCAGGTCAGTTGGGGTACATTGGGTTTCATCATTTTAAACTGCGAAACTATTTGATCGAAGGCGAGATCGTATCCAGCTGCGCTGCCGTTAACTTCCATCAAACGGATAATATCTTTTTCCGCTTCGCTTTGCTGAGCCTTGCTTACCAATGTAACCAGACATAGCCCGATGATAAAAATAATTTTGTACATGATTTTAAATTTTAATTGTTTGTAATTAATGTGTTATTAGCTTTTGTTAATACGTCATGCCGAACATGTTTCGGCATCCCCAATAGGATTATGCTCCGAAATAAATTTGGGGTGACTGGATCAAGTTGAATAAACACTACTTGTTAATACAGTTGATTATCGCCTCCATTTTCACTTCGCCTTTGTACATTTTGATTAGCTTTTTGTCGGCCCCGTATATGAAAACCGATGGGAAAACTGCGGTGCCAAAGCTTTTCAGAAACTGGTGGTTACGATCGAGCAAAACGGTCAGGTTATCCACTTCCCAGAGGTGGTATTTGGCGGCAAAAGCCTCTACCCTTTTGATAGAGTCGTCGGGAGTGATCAGTATCATATTCGCTTTTTCGAACTTTTCAGCCTGTAGCCCAATCTCTGAAGCTTCGTATTGGCAATGCTCGCAACCGGGGTTGAAATAAATGATCATCGTTGGCTTTTGCCGGTCAAACTCATCGATACACATTTGCCCCCCGTTGACCGACTCGAAACACACGTGCTGCAAGGTCTGGATACGGTTTTCGCTTTCTTTCCGGGCCTGATACCTTTGATATGTGCGGGTTGCAAGCCAACAACCAGTAGCCAGCAACACAAAAATTATCAGGTATTTTAAAAGTTTTCTCATCGTTAGTAATCTTGTTTATTGGTGATCATTTTTAGGGCTAAAGCCCTGTTCCCTTTTATTCTCCTGTCCGTTGGCTGAAGCCATCGGCAAAGTATAAGCCTGATAACTAGTAGTTTAGTTGATTAAGGCAATATCCTTTGCCGTCACATTCATGTGACGGGTCAGAAATATTCGCATTTCACCTAGGGTTTAGTCCTCTTAAGTTAAACTCACCGTTAAAAACATGATGAATAGCACCCACAGCAAAAGCCCCGAACCATATGAACTTGCAACTGTTTTAATTGAGCTACCCATTGGTTGTTCCATCACCCCGGTCAGCAGCCATGCCAGCGCCAGCCAGTACAACACTTCGAATACATTTAGCAGCGAAAGCGGGTAAACCAGCAGCGCATCAACTGAATCTTTATCGAACAACTGCATCAACGATAAAGGCTGAAACTGCAAATCGTCTAACGTGTTAGCCTCTTTAAAAAAGATCAGTATTACCAGTTTGGCAATTCCGGCGGCCACAAACACGAAATCGGCCAGCAAGGCAACTTTAAACAGGTCGCGAAACCGTATCTTCATGTTGACCAGGAAATATCCCGAATACAGGCAGGTAGCGGTAAAGCTAACGCGAATAAGCACAATAATTGGGATAAAGACATAACCCAACCATTGCCATTTTTGCGATTGCTCTACTATCTTAGCAATTCGGTCAGTGGCCAGTTTTTCTCCAAGCGATTGGTAATAAAGGTTATCGCAGATGAAAAGATAATTGAACGCAAATGTGATTAAAACAGAGAATCCTATTATCATGGAGAATGATTTCCAACTTCTCAGTTTTAGTAAATTATCATTCATTAGTTAGATAATTTAGTTTGTTAAAATCAAGTTTTAGAATATGAGAAATTAGATAAATATTGAGTTCTTAATTCAACTTGATCTCCGAAAAGTCAGATACTCTTTTCTTTGCCCAAACGATCCTATTGTTATTTAAGACAATTACAACTGGGTATTCGGCGGTAATTCCGTTACCCCCATTTTTAACCATCTCTATTTGCTCTTTCCGCTCAGCTATAGTTGTAAAAGGAATTCCTCGAATAATTCCATCAATATTCATTTCTCCATACTTAAAAGTGATGTATTTTCCAAAAGTTGAATCACGTTTATTATCCAAAGTTGTTCTTGCAAAAGGGCTAAGAGCGATAACCTTATAGTAATGAATAATTTGACTGTTTTGTGATATGGCATTGAAAAGTGATGACGTTTCAAAACTATATGATCCAAAACCAATAATGATGAATCTGCCTTTTGAAATATCTAAATTATCATAATACCTTTTATCAACTGTTTCATGACGGACCAGTTCCCAGAGATTTAGTTCTTGTTGTGCTTTTTTTAACCGTTCATCAGGAAAATTCGGGTTATACAACAACAAGCTCAACACCCCAATGACTAATACCTGAAATATTATTGCTTTTTTAACCATGTGATATTTTTGTGGCGGTTATAAATTACAAGTAACGAAACGAACTGAATGATATATAAATAGGCAACTTGCGGAAAGGTTATGGTATTATACATTATCTTTTGATGTATATTGACCATTAGGCTCATGGGCAGATATTCACTAATTACTTGGTAAGGTGTCATAAATGAGAATAAAAAAAATTGATATTCACCATAAGCCCAAATGATGAATATCCCGATTGACCAATATAGACTTTTTGTTAGTGAGCACAGCATAACACCCAATAGACCCAAAGTGAAGCAAGTAAAGACTTCGGCAATTATGAAATGATAATTGAAAAGCATGAAAAAAATAGAGTTCACACTATGCCCTTTCATTAGAAACACAATTAGGAGAAGAAACTTGGTAAGTACAAGTGTGAATATCACGAACAAACCTAGCAAGACAAGTTTCCCAATAAATAATTCTTCTCGGGTAAACCCTTCATAAATAGAACGGATTATGGTATTCGACGTGAATTCTCGGGCGGTAATGTATATAATAAATATTGCTAGAAGGTATTTGTAATATGCAGAAATGTAAAAAATATTTAAGATAATAGCTTCGCTGTACCTGAATCCAGAACCCTCAAACATTCTAAAAAATTTGGGTTCGTCGTAACTAAATGCAATGAATACCACCGAAAAAAGAAACCAATAAACTATTGTTAAAGGATTCCATATTTTTATCAATTCAAAATGCAATATCCGCTTCATTGTTTGATTTATAAATTTGAATATTAAAAAGGTTCTCGATTGATTGGTATTGTGTGATTTGACTTTCTAATGAATCATATACTATTGCTTTCCCTTGGTCGAGCAGCAATATTTGATTACATAATGATCCTATTTCACTGAAGTAATGGCTGCAGAGTATGATAATATGGTCTTTCGCTTTTATCCTTATTATCTTTTTTAGGATAGCTATACCGTCGACATCTAGTCCGTTATGCGGTTCATCAAAAATCATAACATCGGGATTGCCAATCAGCGACAGTCCAATAGCAAGACGTTTCTTTTCGCCTTGAGACAAACTTCGGGTCTTTCTGGTTGTTAGGTGTTCCAGACTTAAAATTCGGATTAAATTGACAATTTCGCTAAAATTGCCCTGAATTCCCTTCGAAACAGAAGTTAACTGAAAATTGCTAATCACAGAGAGATAATCGTAAAGTATAGGTTCTTCTGGTACAAAACCAAACGTAAGACTATCAATCTGATTGGATTTTTCTTGATTATTTTTAACCAGATTTACTGAACCAACTTTTGATACTGAATCAATCAATGCTTTCATTAGTGTGCTTTTACCACATCCATTTGGCCCAATAAGACCCAATACCTGACCTCTTTCTAAAATAAGTGAGATGTTTTCAATGATATTGATATGATTATGGCAAACGGTTATGTTATTTGCGTGAAGTTTCATCAAGTATAATTGTATTTTGTTATTGTAAAATATGGGAAGGGTAGTGCAATAAAGTACAAATTGCTATTTGTAATCAAACTTATAGTTTTTAATACTTTTAGTTTAATTTCGATTTTGACTCTTAGTGCTACCCTTCCTGAAAAATTAAGCAAAACTGTCAGAAATAAAACAGCGAATGCAAATTTTTAAGTTACACGATGCAATAACTCATGGAATAGCCATTGCTATAATAACTTTGCGCTAACGCCACAGAAGTAGTATAATAAAAATGTCCAAAACCCCACATGCACCATTCTCCGCCTTTTACTTCTTCCATTCTTTCAAAACTCAATTCTTTCATAACGTTTAATTTTAAAATTTAAACACTAATTTCATGTGACTATTAATTTGTTTTTTAATTGCCTGATGGAACTCGCCAAAATAGTCATTCTAATGCGTGTGTGATTATCTCTCATGGCTCGTTTCATTACAGTGCAAATACAAGGATTAAACAACGGAGCAATAGAAGTCCCAAGCCGTAAGTAGAAAGCATAAGAAGCAAAGCTTTAAAGAAGCGGAGTTCGGAATTTTCGGCAATTTGCCAGGATATAAATAGCA
The DNA here is from genome assembly GCA_038209805.1 of Bacteroidales bacterium. Taxonomy (GTDB): domain Bacteria; phylum Bacteroidota; class Bacteroidia; order Bacteroidales; family Prolixibacteraceae; genus Aquipluma. Next base: position 22,083 of record JBBQXI010000015.1, read on the forward strand.
TAAATCCTGTGTGGTATATGTTTATGTGCGACAAGGCATTGATTCTAATCTCATCCATTCCTGAAATATTAATAAACGGAACTATAGACCCAGGGAAAAAATATTTGACATCAGCGGGTGTGTAACTTCCTTGTACAAGTATTAACCAGATTGATTTAACCCAAAACGGAAGCGACAGAATTACAATTCCGAGAAGAATAATTTTGAATAACAAGGATGCCTTTATCTCGATCCTGGTGATAAGTAGTCCAGATTTAAGCAGTATCCAAATGAGGC
>JBBQXI010000016.1:0-21250 GCA_038209805.1 Bacteroidales bacterium
CATCAATCCAAATCTGTTGATTTACATCCCCGTCATCGTTGTGATAGAAAAAGCGGTAATTGCTGCTTTTTTCAATTTGAATAAATAACTCCTGCAAAGTGGAATTTTTCAATTTAACACTCATCGTGGTGGTTTGCGACCAAACCGACGCACTCAATTGCAAGGTCAGAATCAGGATAAGTAATGAGGTTAGTCTCATAATCAAAAAATACTTTTTTAACCATCCATTTCGATAAAGGGACAGGTCAATTCGATTTAATTTCATAAATTTAAACGCTTTTTAAAAGTTAAACTTCGGTTTAATAATTAATGGAGGGAGGTGTTGGTAGCACTTCCCTTTTTCATTTCAGAAAGATGTTATTACATTGAATCTTAATTATTTTGAGAGTTAATTATAATTTTATTGCCTTCAATCCTACAGGTCACGAAGTTGGAAAGGTCGAAATAGGAAACTGCTTCCAGAATGCTTTCACGACTTAATACGCCGGTAAATCTTCGGCCTTTCACCTGCTCGTCGCCAAAAACAATGTCCACATCAAACCAACGTTCGAGCTTCGGTTTCAGCTCAGCCAGCGATTCGTTGCGAAAAACAAAACGTCCGTCTTTCCATTCAGTTTCCGGAGCCGTATCGGTTAGCTCCTGAACAACCATTTCCTTACTTCCCTTGTCAAACACCAGCTTTTCATCAGGTTTCATCAGGGTACTCCCGTATTTGCTTGAGATGTTTACACTGCCTTCAACCAAGGTCGTCGAAACCGATTTTTCATCAGGATAAGCTTTCAGGTTAAACTTTGTACCCAAAACCTCAATCTGAATATCAGCAGTTTTTACTTGAAATGGATGGCGTTTGTCTTTCGATACATCGAAAAATGCTTCTCCTTCCAGCGATACCTTTCGGCCATTTTTAAAGTTCGAACTGAAAGTTAATTTACTTCCTGAATTCAGCCATACGCGTGAGCTATCGGGCAAAACGATGCTTGATTTATCGCCATAAGCACAAGAAATTGTAGTCAGGGAATTGTCTGTTGTATTCCGCGTTCCCATGTAATAGCTAAATGGAAGAAGCAAAGCCAATGCAAGGATAGCGGCATACTTTAAGAACCGATTGAAGTCGATCTGTTTCCGCTGAATGATTTGATCCCTGTTTATTTGATCCCTGAATTTCAGAATCGCACTTTCCAGATCATAATTGTCGGCATTTGTTTCAACGCCTGAGCTCAGCCAAATTTCGCGTAAATCGGAGTATAACTTTTTGTTTTCAGCCGACTGATTGAGCCAATCAGCAATCCGTTTCTTTTCAACGGTGTCAGCTTCGCCTGAGAAAAGACGGATAAGAAGAATATTTATATCAGTTTGATTTTCCATTTTTGAGTGTTTTCAATTACTAGATGCAGGAATTGAAAAAACCCTGTATGGAAACCCAAAATATTTTCGATTTTTTATTTCAGCAACAGGAAAAGAAGGAAAGAAGGGAAATAATCTTTCAGTGTCTTTCGCAAATTGAGTGTCGCTTTTGAGAGGTGCATTTCTATCGTTTTGATTGAAAGTCCCATTATTTCAGCCACTTCCTTGTTCTTTTTACCTTCAAAACGTTTTAACATGAAGACTTTTTGTTGTTGCTCGGGAAGCAAACGAACAGCTTCTTCTATTTTCTCATGGATACTCTCCATTGTCAAACTTTGCTCATCAATTTCTTCAGAAATAAAAGCAAAACCAATATTTTCTGAAGACGTTTCGAGAAAATACCCATCCAGAATCTCTTCTTTCTTCAGCTTGCGCAAGTGGTTGAGCGAATTATTACAGACTGCGTGAAAAAGGTAGGCCTTAACTGAGGTGTTTATTTGAATGGTCTGTCTATTCTCCCATATTTTCAGGAACGTTTCGGAAACAATTTCCTCGGCAATATCTTTGCGCCCCACATACCTCCTGGAATAGGAACAAAGAGCCACATAATATTCCCGATACAGGAAAATATATGTTTCTTCATCACCGATGATTAAACCATTAACGATATTGGAAGGTAAATTTTTCGCCATCATGTGCCGTAAAAGTATTATTTATTCCAGAATTATTATCCAGGAAAAAGAATACGCTACAGCAGTTGTATGAATAAAAGCAATACTCCACCGAAGTTAAAATTAGGGTGCGTGTTCCTGAAAATAGAATTTGCACTTTGCTGAGTCATGGTAATAGAAATTGTCAGGAGAAAATGATAATCGGACGACTAATTTATCTTCTCGCGTGAATTGCTATTCATTTTTCAAGCGAATTACGGTAAACGAATAAGCAGGTAAAGCACACGAAAATTCAGCGCTAACATCAATCTGATCCGTTACCGGCCTTGCTGTTTTATCGTCAGGAGAACCTAACAGCACAGTTCTCGTTGCAAACCTATTAATAGCACCAATTCCTTTCAGGTTGACTTGTGTATTTACCGCAACCGGAAGCATGTTGACCATTTTCACGATCAGGTCGCTCGTTTTGCTGTCGCGAACTACCGAAACGGCCACCCGTTTCCCGACGGATTCGTTTTTGTCTGAAAGTTTCACATCGCTTGGCAGATAGGTATCTCCTGAATTTTGACCGTAAAGTTGTTGTACAAAATAATCAACCGTTGGTTTCACTTCCGAATTATTGAAATAGATCAAGTCGGGATTCCATTGCGTGTGTCCTTCCTTTGCCAGTAAAGGTGCGTACGAAGTCATACTCACCACGTCTCCATTGCGTTCACAGGCGGTCAAATAAAGTGCTTCGGAAAGTGCATTATAAATTGTGCTTCCCCACGAGGCATATTCTCCAAGGTAAACTTTCGGTTTGGAGCGGTCATATTTGTCGTAGTAGTCCTGATTGTTGATAAACCATCCCGGTGACTGATAATAGTGTTCGTCAACCATAGGAACGTGCAGTTTAGTGGCAATTTTCCAACCTTCCACATAATCTGTTCCTTCGAACGATGGCCCAACGGTTCCAATCACCGTAATTTCAGGATGCTTTTCTTTCACTACATTGAAAATCATTGCAAAACGTTCCTCAAAAATGTAGTTGATCAGGTCTTCGTTGCCAATTCCCACATATTTCAGGTTGAACGGTTTGGGGTGACCTGCTTCGGCGCGTAATTTTCCCCATTTGGTTTTTACATCGCCGTTTGCCCATTCAATCAAATCGATTACATCCTGCACGTAATTGTCCATGTCGCACATCGGAATACCGCCCTGTTGGCCAGCACCACCGGTCGCAGAATTCTGGCAGGGAACACCAGCGGCAATTACCGGTAGTGGTTCTGCACCTATGTCATCGCAAAACTGGAAATACTCGTAATAACCCAAACCTGCCGATTGATGGTATCCCCAAAGATTTTTCTGCGGTTTGCGCGATTCCAGCGGCCCGACCGTATTTTTCCAGCGATAAATATTTCCGAGGCCGTCGCCATGAGCCACACAACCTCCCGGGAAACGAACGAACCGCGGATGAATGTCAGCGATCGTTTGAGCAAGGTCGGCACGCAAGCCATTGGGGTGACCTTTAAATGTTTTCTGCGGAAATAGCGAAATCATATCCAGATGAATCGTTCCGGCAGTTTGCGGAACAATTTCTAGTTGAGCATCGGTTGCTGTTTGTTTGGCAATGATCACCGCACTAAATTTTTCCCATTTTGATGAATTGGCACTGACGGTTACTTCTCCATAGTTTTCGTCGTTCTTTCCAATCAGACGAATGAGCAGTTTTTTATTTTGTTTGTCAGGATTGCGGGCAAAAATAGAGAAGTTGTATTTTTCGCCAGCTTTTACTGCAATTCCATCCCAACCTTCGTTTACTAATCTGACTCCAGCTTTTTCAATTTTCAGAACGGCGAAATGCGGGTTATTTGGATGAATCGGCGAAACCGAATCGATTGTAAAAGTTGCCTGATTGCCATTCAAATGCCAAGTTTTACTGCTGTTCCACGCTTTATCGTTTCCTTCCTTATCGCTCAGGGCATACTCAAAATCACGGTTCTGAATCAATTCAGCGTACAATCCGCCATCGGCAGCGTAGTTAATGTCTTCGAAGAAGACTCCAACCAACATGTCGCTGATCTTTTTGGTCCTCGAATTGTCAACGGTAATGGTTGCATCCAAGGCTTTCAGCGAAGCGAACCGGACCGAATCGGTTTTGGCACTTTCCGATCCTTGCTGATCGCGGGATGCATTTAGTTTCTGCTTATTTAATAAATTTTCAATGAATTCCCATGCTACTTTATGCACGGTTCCTGTTTCGGTATTTCCTGAAACCTGCACTTTTTTACGTGAATTCAAGCGATCGGTCAACGCAATTTCATTCGCCAGATTGTAGCTTTTGAAGTCAGGAGTCGTTACGCCAAAAGCCTTTTTTGCTCCGTTGGCATTACTCAGCCAGGTTATGGTATATTTTCCATCAGCCTTTTGCGACACTTCCGGTTCCAGACAATTGTTGTCTTTCATCACGATGGGATAAGTCTGGGGCAACCAGTAAATCAGGTCTTTCGATTCGGCATGAGCGAATGTTCCGGTATGTTCGTTCAGGCTCCAGATGCAATGCCACATTCCGTCGGGCGCCCGAAACAAGTACGGCATAATCATCCTTTTTTCAACTCCCCAACGTCCGTAGTCGCAAAACAGGAAACGCATCTCGGGGCCAATGGCTGTCCAGTTTTCCTGATTGGTACTCCAGGCCAGATGCAGACCATTCGTATTTGAGTTTTTTGTTGTGGCATACGAAAACAGGTAAACCGAATCGGGTTGGTTGGTCATTGGGGTAACAGTTCCAAATGAGTTCTGACCAAACATCAGGAAAATCAGGCTAAGGAGGATGAGAGTTCGTTTCATTTCGGGTTTAGTTTAGCAATTCGTTATTGCCAACAAATATGGGAAAATAATTAGAAGCGTCAAAGTGACATTAATTTATGAGTGCACTGAAATCAATTAAAACAAGGCTGACCTGCTTCAATTTGATTCAATACCCAGCACCCTTCGTTACACCGATATGAATTCGGGTAACAAGGGGTGTAAATATCTTGACTTTCCAAATAGCCTCGTAAATAAACTTTATCAATTGATCTTATTTTCGCGGGATCCAAACTTTCATCTCGTCGGCTCCGCGGTTATTCCAGACAAAATATGGGATTGCATTAAACTTTTGTGTAGTCATCTTTTTACCTTTTGCAATTTCTGCGTCTCCTGAAATGGTTACCACACCGCTTAATTCTTCGGAATTGTATGATTCAATTAGTTTTGATGAATCGGGCAAGGAAAGTGTCATTAAATCTTTCCCATTATCTGCACCTTCTAAACAATACACAATAGGACCACGTTCGAGTGCCACCTTGCCGGCATCGTCCGCCACCTGAGCATTGGCTTCCACCCGGCGAATACTCATTGGAATATCGTAATTCACCACATCTCCCTGTTTCCATTCACGGTCGATTACGGCATAACCTTTTTCAGTTTTATACCGAAATTTTTCTCCGTTAACAGTTACCAAAACAGAGTCGGTTTCAGGAGTGATAAACGAATACAAATCGCTTGGTACAACCTGATTTTCGGCCCATCCCGGAATGCGAAGACACAAGGCGAATTTGCTGGGTTTTTCAGGAGAAACTGAAATTTTAATCTGACCCTCCCATGGATATTTTGTTTCCTGAGAAATGGTTACAGGTAGTTTTTTATTGAGTTGAACGGTTGATGAACTTTGAGCAAAAAGATTTACATACAACGCGTTATCACCTTGAGCATAAATATATCCCGGAACAGAAGCGATAAACCGGCACATGTTAGTTGGGCAGCACGAACAATCGAACCAAGGCTGACGATCGAGCGCTTCGCCTCTATTGAAATGAAAATGCATATCACATTCAAGAGGATTAGGATAGAAGAAGGTTTTCCCGTCCAGTCCAATTCCTGAAATTACCCCGTTGTACAAACTACGTTCGAGTACATCAATATATTTCGCATCGCCATGAAGCAAAAACATGCGGTAATTCCAGTAAACATTGGCAATCGCGGCACAGGTTTCATTATAAGCGGTAAGGTTTGGCAGTTCGTAATTATCGCCAAACGCTTCGCCCTGATGTCGGGCACCAATTCCACCGGTAATGTATAGTTTTTTCGAAACCATGTTTTCCCAAATTTTGTCGATGGCTGCAATATATGCTGCATCGCCGGTTAGTGCTGCTACATCGGCCACTCCGGAATATAAATACCCTGCACGTACGGCATGACCAACAGCTTCATCCTGCTGAATCAGCGGTTTATGATCTTGAGAATAAGCTTTCTTTGGATCGTTTTCCTTTCCACGGCTGTCGATGAAAAATTTGGCCAATTTCAGGTATTTATTTTCTCCGGTAATTCGGTAGAGTTTCACCAGACCCATTTCAACGATTTCGTGACCGGGTGCATCATTGCGTTTCCCGGGGCCAAAAACCTGGGCAAGCAAATCAGCATTTTTCAGGGCAATATCCAGAAAATTGTGCTTGCCGGTTGCCTGAAAATGCGCTGATGCAGCTTCGAATAAATGTCCGGAGTTATAAAGCTCATGACTAAGCACCGACTCCTGAACCCAACGTTCGCTTCCCGACCATTTGTGCGGATGCTCCGGATCAATGGTTCTGGCGGTATACAAATATCCGTCAGGTTCCTGTGCCGCAGCGACAATCGTGATCAAACTATCCACGTAACGATCGAGTTTCGGATCGGGATGAACACTCATGGAATAGGCTGCACCTTCGATGGTTTTGTAAATGTCGGTATCGTCAAACGGAAACTCGGTACCGAATTCACCTTCTTTTTTCGCGGCCTTTACAAAATTGGCAATCCTCCCGGTTTCTTCGCACTTGGCAAACGACGAAGGGATGGTGATCGTGCGGTTGGTTTCTATTTTTGGCAACCAAAACTGATCATTAATTTTTACTTCATTGAACGAAACTCCAGTGATTTTGTAATCCACTTTTTCTGGTTTGGTTTGGCAGGAAGCCAGCCCGACAAACACTAGGAATGGTATAATATAGCGCATTTTCATTGGTTATTTATTTTTATTTGGGTTAGTAAACTCTTGATAAACTTAGCTTATCCTGATTTCATATTTACACCGATCGTTTCCTCGATGAATAGACGAAATAACTGTTGCTTTTATCGGGTGACCAACAACTCGCGAGAACATAAGTTCGGCAAACCCTTCGGAACAGTAACAATGGATGGGTGACTTAACCCCTACTTTCTGGTTTATCATTGGACAAACACAATAGCTTTTATTCTCGTCAGCCACCAGAATACCTTCATCTTTTCGGTAATCAATTTTCCAGCCCCATTCTTTTTCAATAAACGAGTTGAATTTCTCCAAATTCCCTTCGTACGGTTTAAGAAAGTCGTCCATTTTTAGGTGGTTGTAATGACTGAGTGCACATCCTTTCATGATTTCCCGGCAAGTAGCTTCATCTTCCTGATCGTCGATACTGAGCAGCAGGGTCGCAATCCAGTCCTGCATCAGCAGCTTGTTCGGATCTGGATCGGGTTTGTCATCTTGTGATTGACTACCAGCCTGAACGATGGAAGTAAATCCGCAAAAACAAGCGCCCGCCAGACAGGTCTTTCCGATAAAATTTCTACGGTTAGTCGTCATTCGATTTGTTTTTATAGGTTATTTAAACTTGATATCGGCCTTTTTTCCCGTATAATTGATTGTTTTCAAAGTTTTTGAAACATCAAGACCTATTCTTGATTTTTCATTCACCATAACAATCTCGAATTTCCGGTCCTTCAACATTCCCGAAAATTCGCCTTTACGGTCGCTGACTGACAATGATTTAGTCGCATCATTCCAACTAAAGGTGATGGTTGAAAAAGCGCCTTTTTCGTAATTATAATTGTCATTTTCGTCTTCATATAATGTAAATTCTCCATTTGCTCCGGAATAAACACGGATTTCCAGATTATCCCATTTTTTCTCGGTGGCATATTGCACCTTGGGACCCATCGGAAGAATGGAACCGGCTTTTATATATACAGGAATAATGTCCAATGGGGTTTCTTTGGCGATGGTTTGTCCTCCTGCTTGTTTTTCGCCAGTCCAGAAGTCGTACCAATCAGCACCTTTGGGCAGGTAAAGGTCTTTCGATTTGATGGAACTAAAATCTTCCTTTGTGTCCTTTGAATACATCGCGTTGGTCACAGGGCAAACCAGGATTGATTTTCCAAACATGAATTCATCGTTGATATCCAGGGCTTGCTTATCGCTTGCAAAATCCATCACCAACGCCCGTGTCAAACTCGACTGGTTGGTGGTTACATCCCACGAAATAGAATAGATGTAAGGAAGTAAACTGTAACGCAGATTGATATATTTTTCGATCGCATCGTAGACTTTGTCTCCTTTTTTGCCAAACTGATAAATTTCGCGTGGTGCGCCTTCACCATGAGAGCGCATCATCGGGGTGAAAGCACCAAACTCAATCCAGCGTGCATACAGTTCACGATATTCGGCATCTTCCAGTTTTTTCTTGAAATTCCAAAGGAAGAAACCGCCAATATCGCAGTTCCAATACGGAATGCCGCAAAGCGAAAGGTTCAAACCTCCTGAAATCTGGTTACGGAGCGTTTCCCAAGATGCCACAATATCGCCCGACCAGGTATTGGAGCCGTAACGTTGCTGTCCGGCAAACACTGAACGTGTAAGGATAAACACGCGCTTGTCGGATGCTACGGAACGTTGATGCTCAGCAACACCTCCTACGGTCATCAGTGGATATGCATTTCTCACTTTCCGGAATGAACCAAGATATGTTTTGGTATCAAAATCTTCAGGTTTAGGGTTAAAATGGTCAGGTTCTGTTGAATCCATCCACCAACCATCAAGGCCTGTTGAAAGAAGACCCTGGTTTAAATATTTCCAGTAAATATCGCGGGCAGCAGGGTTATATGCATCGTAAACCCTTACTCCTGAAGGATAATCAAGATTTGGCGGCCATTTTTCGGAACCAGATTGTGGCCATGTATCAAAATTGTACAGCGCTCCAATCTTTTCCAGTTCTTTATAAGGCTTTGTCATAGGCCCAAACGACGACCAGATTGAAATAATCATGTGGGCATTCTGGTCATGAACATCGTCAACCATTTTTTTAGGATCATAAAATTCAGGATTGAGGAATTCCATTGCATTCCAGAGGTAATTATTTCCCCAGTATTGCCAATCCTGAATGACGCCATCGAGCGGAACGCCTAGTTCGCGGTATTTTCTAACCACACCTACCAATTCATCCTGACTTTTGTACCGTTCTTTGCTTTGCCAGAAACCATAAGTCCACAAAGGGAACATTGGAGCCTGGCCGGTTAAGTCGCGCATTTGGGCAATCACTCCATCGGCATTTCCGCCATTCATAAAATAGTAATCAATACAATCGCCAACTTCAGAACTGAATGAAGTTGCATTTTGATCGTCAGAGAAAGTGGTGGGTGAATAATTATCCCAGAAAAGTCCATAACCTTTTGCCGATTGGAAAAAGGTGACAAAATCTTCGGTATTGTTTTGCACCATCTCCAACTTCAGGTTACGTTTAACCATTTTCCCCTGTTGCTGAATGCCCAACCCATAGATCGCTTCGTCTTTGTCCAACAAATATGATTGAGCAACCGAGTAGGTTTTTACACCAGCATCATCAAAATCGGTAAACTTTACCCCTGCCTCTTTTTCATTTAAGAGGGATTCTCCTTTGACGTTTTTGAATGAAACCTTACCGTTTTTCAGATTCACCAGAGCGATCAGCTTTTCACTTTTCAGCAATAATTCATCGCCCTTTTGGCTGATGCCCAAAGCTGTTTTTTGCGGAGATTTTACAACCGATAAGCTTTCCTTTTTAAAAGTTTTCCCTTCGGGACTCTTCAATATTCGCACAATTGAAGGACTGTAAAATTGAATTTCAACCTTCATGGAGTTGATGCTGGCTTCAATCCCCGAATCAGTTTTTTTATAGGTTTGAGCATGAACACTAACAAATGTTATTAGCACACTTATCAAAAACAAACAAGTTTTTTTCATTGAATTCTGGTTTATGTTTTGGTTTATTCCTTAATTATTTCTGCTTGAATTGCCACCAGTCGAAATTGAACAAGTCTTTTTCTCCCCTGAATACGAAAAACAAATCGTGAACACCTTTAATATCCTTGACTGAGGATGTCACTGTTTTCCAAATGTCTCCTTCACCAGAGGCATTTACATTAATTGTTCCCAATATTGGCCCATCAATCTTGTCGGTGTGGATTTCGATTTTTCCATCGTATAAAGAAGCAACATTTACATCAATCGATGATACACCTTTTGAAAAATCGGCACCTTGCACTTTAATGTAATCGCCGTTGTGAATGGCTGTGACAAATAATCGGTCAGCGATTTTTTTCCCGGTGTCCCATGGAATGTTGCGTTCCCATTCGGTAGCAAATTCTGTTTTAAGGCCTTCGCTAAAGGCCATTGTTTCAGCTTCGTTTTTAGTGTATGGGTTTAAGGAACCGATTTGCAGGTTCTTTGTTTCTGCCCACCATGGCAGTTTTATTATTGAACCATCTGTATTGTAGGCCATTTTTGTAACACATATCGAACGCCTTTCATTATGTTTTGACACCGTTTGTTTCTGAATGGCATAATTGAAGCCAAACACATACGAATTCCCTTTGAAGTCAACAATTCCCGGATGGTTTCCCGATGATCTTTCGTCAGGATCCATGATGGTTCCCTTACACTTCCATGGGCCTGTCGGGCTGTCGCTCATGGCATAACCAATCCCTTCGGGGCAACAGCGCGAAGCCCATGCCAGATAATAACGATTATTTTCCTTCCATAACCACGGGCCTTCAGTATAAGATGCCTCGGGCGGGGTTCCTGTAAAGTCAATGGAGGCAGTCTGTATGTCGCCAGAAATAGAAATCATGTCTTCATTCAACTTCGCATAAAAGCACGGACCGTTTCCACCCCAATACAAATAAGCTTGTCCATCGTCGTCAATAAACACGGTTGGGTCGTAATCGCCCGGATTTGAACGAAAGATTAAAGGTTTACCAATGGCATCGGCAAACGGACCATACGGGCTGGTCGATACGGCTACCCCGATAGCCATCTTCCCTTGGTAGATTGTTGGACAATACAAATAAAACTTACCGTTTCGGGCAATACATTGGGGCGCCCAGGCACTGTGCCCATCGGCCCAAGCGAATGTCCGGGTTGGTTCTTTTACACCGGCAATTATTCCGTGATCAGTCCAATTGACCATATCGGTTGTCGTGTAAAGCATCCAATTAAACATTTTAAAGCCAAAGGCATCATCTTCATCGTGGCTGGTATAAAGAAATAACGTGTCATGATAGGCCATTGGCGCAGGGTCGGCGGTATATTTGGTTTGTATGATAGGGTTTTGGGCAAAACACGCAGTTCCCCAAATTATCGCAACACAAAACGCTAAGCTGGCAAGAAATTTTTTAAAGTCCTTTTTCCCCATTTCAATTAGTTAATTGATGGTTAAAATTTAATGTCGTACTTTATGCCTACATTTTTTAAGACATACAACAATCGTTCTTTGAGATTCTGAAAACAGAGATATGCATCAAAACTCAGACAATGATATTTGATTCTGCACCACAATATTGCTATAAAATTCAGTTCATGTGAATATGCTTGTAAGAATAATATATATATCATGCTCTCTCCACTCCTTAATTTTATCCTTTAATTTTTTAGATCTGTGTATAGGCGAATTATCAAGTATCACAATTGTTTTTTTAATCGTTTGTGCAACAGAATCGTCCATAAAACAAATTAATTTGTCAGAATTGAACGTGGGGATTCAAGCACATCAAAGAATAGTTTGTTTTTACGATTCATTAAACCCACAACATTTAGAAATTTCCCTTTGGCGGCAGGTAGCTATCTCAGAGTTTCTTTCATTTGCCAATCATAAGGTACATTTGGGGTAAGCCTCAAATGACTTTCATCGCCAAAGTAAAGATCAATGAAACCGCGATCTTCCAATTGTTTCAGGCTTTATATTTATCATTGTTTTAATTCAAATTCATCTTGTTTACGTCATCTTTTTAAAGACAGGCTGGCTCGTTTAACCCGGGCTCAGTCAGAAAAGGTTTCAATAACCGGTCGGTGTCGTATTGCAAAAGGATTTTGATGTTCAGTTCCTGTGCGCTTCTAAACGGGCTTGGCAGCAAAGTGACATCGCCAATAGGAAATTCGTTGGTGTATAACTTCTGCTGAGCTAAACCATTGGCTGAAACAAGCAATACTATTGCAATAACAAAGACCTTCAATTTATTAGTTACGTTAATTTTAAACATTATTCTGTTTTTTCTGACTGTTGTAAAAAATAGCTATAAAAAAAACTACCCACCCTGACTATTCTCAAGATGGGCAGTGTCATTTAAGTGGATACCTTTAATTAATAACCCGTATTTTGTTTCAGATTGGCGTTTTTCTGGATTTCTCCGAGTGGTATTGGGAACAAAACTCGGTAGTCGCCATTTGGTGAATGCGATAGCCACGATTTTTTGGTAAACATTCCAAAACGTATCATATCGGTTCTACGGCGTCCTTCCTGACAGAATTCATAACCCAACTCATCTAAGAAACGACCATATTGTATATCGGCTCCACCTTCTTCTGTTGAAGTAATGTGGTTGCGAAGACCATAATCATAAACACTGCCTTTTTGCAAGTCAGCACCGGTTACAGCAGCTTTTTCAGGAGCCGATTTGAAATTACGTGCTCTTATTTGAGTAACGATAACAGCGGCATCATCGGCTTTCCCCTTACGCAATAAACATTCAGCTTTCATCAGAAGGATATCAGCATAACGGAATAATGGAAAGTCATTGCTTAAACGGTTTGTTGCACCCATTGCAATTTCAAATTTCCCTAACCGGAAGCCATGCACTTCTTCCGAAAAATCGACTCCTGGCAATTCATTAATGTAAGCCAAAGGTTTTCCCTTGTAATCGCCAAGTGTAGCATAAATAATATCGCCATTGGCTTTATACTGCTGGCCTTTAATGTAATTGTCTTTGTAGCGCGAATCATCGGTATCAAAAGAGTTAATATACTGAGGAACAGCACAAATACCTCCCCATGGACTGGACTCCAAATTATATGTAGCCTGATTTTCTGGCTCCAAGGTTTGCATGTGAATGTCAAAGGCATTCCAGTTAGTCACGTATTTCGAATCGAAAGGCAAGGCAAAGATGATTTCTTTCGAGTTCTCGTTATTGGTCACAAAAACATCTTTTTGGTTTGATTCCAATCCAAATCCAACTTCTGAATTGAGAATCGCATCACACTCAACCATACATTTGTCCCATTCCGGCGTTCCGGCATAAACTCCGGCATTCAGATACATTTTAGCCAATAACGCATGAGCAGCCCATTGATTAAATTTTCCGTATGTTTTTTGATTTTTCAAAGCACTTACTTTCGAGATGTTTTCGGTAACTTCTTTAATGATAAAATCATACACTTCTTTCCGGGTATTCTGTTTCGGTAAGAAACCTTCAGGAACATCGAATTTATCAACGATTGGCACATTTCCGAAGAAATCGCACAAAACCCAGTAGTAAGAAGCACGGAGAATTTTCATTTCAGCAATTAAAGCTGCTTTATCAGCTTCGGGTACTGGAATGGCATTGGATTCAACCTGAAAAATAACACGGTTACAGTTGGTAATCCCTGCGTAAGTTCTACTCCATGTATTTACCACGATGTCGTCATCAGTAGTCCATTTATGTTCGTGAATACGTCGGTAAACGCCTCCGTCAACCCACCCGTTTGGACGTGCAGGGGTTAACATTTCGTCGCCCGAAACCTCGTTGGCGCGGTAAAGCCCGTTCCAATCATTCAAAACGATGCGCCAGTTAACGTAGGCAGAGCCAGCCAGTGCCGCTAAATCAGAATCGGTAGCCGTAAATTGGCTTGAAACAATGGTGTTAAAGCTTTCATCTTTCAATTGAGTACACGATGAAATCATGATCGTCAGAAAAACAACAACTGTGATTCCGAACTTTCTTATATTTTGAAATTTTTTCATATCCATTTCTTTAAACTTTAGAATGTAACATTAAGTCCTAACGTAAATGTTCTCATCGTTGGATACTTATCCCGATTATCGACACCCGGAGCCAGACCAGCCCCGCTGTTGACGTTGATTCCGCCCTGAGAGCCTCCGCCACTGGTAACCAGGCTTACTTCAGGATCAATTCCTTTATAGCCGGTAATAATGAAGGTATTTAAAGAGGATACATAGAATCTTGCAGATTGAATATACTTGATGCCTGTTTTCGGAATGTTATACCCCAAAGTGATGTTATCTATTTTCCAGTAGTCGCCATTTTCGACGTAATAACTGTTAAATTCCTGGGGCGATTTCAACTGAGTTTTTCCGAATACCGGATTAAATGCTGTTCTCAGCAAGTTGTACTGGGTATAAGTTGGATTTTCGTACATCATTCGCGAGAAGTTAGCTACTTGGAATTTAAATGCTCCACGTTGCGAAATGCTTAAATCCCAGTTTTTGTATCTGAAATTATTGACCCAACCTGCATAATATTTAGGGAGTCCGTTTCCGATTACTTTTTTATCGCCAAATGAATGTTTGAAATCAGAATACTTAACTGCTAAACCATCAGCGCCTTCGTAAATCCATTGGCCATAATTGGCAACATCGGTTTTATCATCGCCAATACCAATCACTTTGAATCCATAGAAATTACCAATAGGCTCACCAACTTTTACAATGTGAGTAAAACTTTGGACCGGTGGACCGGTATAACCCGTTGTAAAGTAGTCGCTTGAGGTTGTATAAATATCGTTTGTTAAACTAACCAACTTATTGGTATTGGTCGAAAAAGAAACACTACTTGACCATTCAAAATTTTCTTTTTTAACAGGTACGAAGTTGATTAAGACTTCTAACCCTTTGTTTTGCATCTTGCCAACATTAGCACGGGTGGTTGAATAGAGGTTAGGTGGACTTGGAACGGCAAAGTCAAAAAGTAATCCATCAATTTTACGGCTGTAATAGTCTATGCTTCCGCTAATCCTACTATTAAGCATACTGAAATCAACCCCAAAGTCGGTTTCTCGCTTTTCTTCCCATCTCAAATCAGGATTTGAATTTTGAGTAGGAATCAAGGTGCGGATCCATTTCCCATCAGAAAGAACATACTCGCTATAACCAATCATACCAACCCCTCTGAACAAATCAGAAGGTTGTGTACCTGTTACACCATAACCAGCCCTTACTTTGATGTCGTTGAAAAGATGTTGGTTCTTCATGAAAGATTCATTAGTCAGTCTCCAACCAGCCGAAACTGCAGGAAATAGCCCCCAAGGATTTTTTGTCCCGACCAACTGGCTGGCTTCTTCACGGCGAAGACTGCCCATCAGAAGGTATTTGTCTTTATAGTTGTAGGTCAACCTTCCGAAAAAACCAATTAAGTTGGTTTCAGCATGGTAGCTATATTGTGGAGTTGTAACTTTTCCGTTTTTAGTAGCTTCCCCAAGTCCGATGTTGTAATAGCCAAACACATCAGTCGGAAAATCCCAGTTCTCCATCGACATCTCAGTCCAAATATTTTCCTGATAACTATAACCTGCCAAAGCTTTGAATTGGTGATTACCAATTGATTTGGAATATTCAGCAGTCAGTTCAGCCAAATTATCGGCCGACTCAGATGCGCCAATTCTTGCATATCCATTTCTGCTGTCGCGTAAGGTCGAAACATGTTGCTTTGTTTCGGAATAGCCACTATTTTGATTCCACTTGGAAATAGAAAGTACACTTGTAAGTTTTAACCCTTTAACAGGTGTAAGTGAAATGGTACTGTTGAACCTTGAAAGATGCTCATTGGTGCGACCATCGCCTTCCATTAAGTCTGAAACCGGGTTTTCGTATTCAAATTTAGAGAGTTCCTGAAACCAGGTTCCATCGGGATTTTTTAAAGGAGCTGTAGGGTTCTGCAGCATCGCTTGCCTGTAAATATAACCATTGAAGCCATTCAGCTTTTTAGTGGAGTTTAGAATACCAATATTGATCTTCAATTTATTATCAAACATGCTGTGATTAATATCAGCACGACCGATAAAAGCTTCATTGTACGATTTTAGGAATACCCCTTCCGCTGCGCTGTAGTTTACATTTACGAGATAATTGGTAGTTGCATTACCACCTCTAAAAGTCATATTATGCACGTGGTTAATGGGTTGGCGTGATATTTCGCCCAGCCAGTCAGTTTCAGTACCTAAATCAGTGTTGGCAGCGCGAAAACCATCCTTAATCTGCTGACGGAAATCTGCAGCGGTCGAAAGGTCTAACTTCCGGGCAAAAGATTGAATACTTGCATAGCTACTGTATTCAACCGAGCTTTTAAAGTTGCCACTTGCCCTGCGGGTAGTGATGAGGATTACACCATTAGTGCCGCGTGTTCCGTAAATAGCTGCAGCAGAACCGTCTTTTAAAACATCCATTGATTCGATGTCCTGCGGGGCAACAGTTTTCAAATCTCCCGGAATTCCATCAATCAAAATCAGAGGGCTGATGCTTGCTCCAACAAGTGTGGTGTTTCCTCTTAATACAATTTGAGAAGAACCGCTTGGATCACCACTTGGTGAAACAATGGTTAGCCCGGCTACTTTCCCCTGAATTAACTGGCCGGCATCTTTCACACTTCCTTTGAGAAAATTTTCAGATTTTACGGTTGCAACAGAGCTAGTTACATCAGCTTTTCGTTGAGTACCGTAGCCAATAGCAACAACTTCTTCAATACCAATAGTTTCATCGGCCAGTTTTACATTTATGGTTGAATTACTTCCCACAATTACATCCTGAGATTTCATTCCCACAAACGAAAATTGCAAAGTTGCTTTTGCCGGAATATTGGACAGCGAGTAATGTCCTTCACTGTCAGTAATCGTTCCGTTGGTAGTGCCTTTTACTACTACTGATACTCCGGGAAGCGATCCACCGGTAGAGTCGGTTACTTTACCCGAAACTTTAGTTTGTGCTTGTTGATTTGACATCTCAGTTGGCACAATGACAATCTTTCGGTCAGTCAACTGAAATTCAACCTTCTGATCCTGAAAAACATCACGTAAAACATCAGATATTTTTTCGTTATCCGCATTTATAGAAACGTTTCGGTCAACATCAATCAATTGGTTGTTGTAGATGAAGAAAAACTCCGAACTGTTTTCAATTTTTAGAAGAACATCCTTAATTTGTACGTTCTTCATGTTCAGACTTATCCGCGTATCCTGCGAATAACTTTCGCCAGCCATCAGGCTTAACGTCGAAATAAGAAAGATTAGTGTAGTTAGTTTCATAGCAAATAGCGCTTTTCTTAGGATATTCCAATGCCGGTCTATCCCATTCATACTGTTTTTTTTCATAGATTTGAATGTTTTTAGATTATAGAATCGATAAAACCCTGCTTTGCAGGCAAATGAACAGGGAAGTGGGCCAACACTTTCCTGTTTTGCTTTTACTTCATAGGCAAAATTTGATTAGTTTAAGTTTTTACTTTTTAAAATTATTATTCTTTTTGATATTGAATTATCAGCTTGTTTAGCGATTGGTTGCATAGCATAAGTCATTTGTGATGACATGCTCAAAATATTCAGAACTTGTTCAAGCGGTTCATTGATGAATGTGCCGGTAAACCTGTAGTCTTCAAGTCTTTTGTCTGAAATTACGATATCAACATTGTACCATTTTGAGAGCTTTTTTACAACGGTCTGGATTGGATCGCCGAAGAAAACGATACGTCCATTAATCCATGCTGTATATTTGTAAAGATCAGGAACATCGGTTTTGATTAGCATTCGGTCGGTCACATTTAAAGTGGCAACCTGATTTGGTAAAAGTTGCATAAGATCTTTGTTGTCCTTTCCAGAATTATCCTGAAGCACTACACTTCCTTCAACCAAAGCCACCGAAACAGAGGTATTGTCGGCATAGGCATCGACATTGAATTTAGTTCCCAAAACTTTGATATTCAACTGATTTGCCTTAACAACAAATGGTTGTTCCTTGATTTTCGTAACCTCGAAATAACCTTCACCATCCAGAACAACCACTCTTTGTTGTTGATTAGCAAATGTCTGAGGAAACCGAAGTTTACTTCCGGAATTCAAAAATACTTTTGTGCCATCGGCCAGTTCAACTTTAGCTTGCGTTCCGTATGCGGCTTTAATTTCCTGATAAATCACCGAGGATGAATCGCTGGCAAAGTTCTGGGTCTGACTGTTGTGGTATAACGAGTTATAAATTCCGGAGAAAATTAAGGATAAAACAACCACCGCAGCTGCCTGAACAGCCCAATTAACCCACCTTTTCCTTGATGGATAAATACCCGCATCTTTCCGGATGGCACTTTGAGCTTTCAAATGATTTATTGGCTCGGGCATTTGCAGTGAGCCTGACTGAGCCCACAAGGCAACAAAGTCACTGTATTCCTCTAGGTTTTCACGACTTGCCAATTTCCACTCTTCGAGTTCAGCGGCTTCTGCTTCACTGAGTTGAGAAGTCAGAAATTTTGCAATCAGTGCATATATGTCATCGGAAATTGGATTCATCGTTTCATCATTTTACAATTGATAGACGAAACCCGACAGGTGCAACCCTACATTAAAATGTAAGAAACATTAAAGTTTTCAATACTCAACTGATAATTAACCAGTTGAAATGAAATAAAAGGAGGTATTGCTAATTAACAGAAGGTATTCCTAATCTTTTAAGCCGATTTACAAACAATGAAAATAGAACGGAACCTCCACTCCCTTTTTTTCTTTTGGAAATAGAAGGCAAAAATTCCTGAAGCTCCGACCTCAAAAGTTTAAGCGAACGGCCAATCAGAGCTTCAACGCCTTTCACTGAAATCTCCATTTTTTGAGCAATTTCCTTGTTCGAAAATCCATCAAACCGGCTCATTACAATGGCAGTACGGCATCTTTCGGGGAGATTTACAATCGATTTCAGTAATTTCTCCTCAAATTCATTCTTCGAGATTTGCTCTTCAGTAGTGTTCTCCGATTTTTCAGGCCGAAGCTGATTATAAATTTTAGAGTTTGTTTTCTCTTTTCTCAAGAAATCGATGCTCTGGTTGCGAACCATTCTCATCAGATATGAAAACAGATTATCAATGTTGGTTAAGTTCTCCCGCTTTTCCCAAAGCTTGACAAATACCTCCTGAACCAGGTTTTCGGCTGTATCCTGATCTTTGATAAATGAATAAGAAAACTGGCATAAAGGCTTGTAATACTGCTTAAAGACCGTATCAAAAGCACGTTCATTTCCCTTTTGAAGTTCATTAAGGATGAATTGCTGATCGCCCGCGTTATCATTATACAACTTTGCCATATCTTTTTGAAATCCTGCATCCAAAGATATTGGATTTATTGAATGCTTTTAATCCGGTAATTTTTATTCCAAATAAGCAAAGCCAACTATCTGTAATAGCGCATAAAAAGCTGATTATAGCTTGAATAATCGTCCCTCTTTATACCCGCAAATAATATTTCGTCGGTAAATTCCATTTTCTGATCAATTTCAGGAATACAATAATAGGTAAATTATCTTTTAACCTGATTGTAACTTTTCCCACAAAGTCGCCCACTAAGGGACGACGCTACAAAATCCTTGATACCAATTGACTTGTGTTATTCAAACTCCAATTGCAATTCTGCTTTTCGACTGCTTCGCACTCAGGCAGAAGGACTTCGGTCTTCTGACTTCTGGCTCCGGTCTTCTTCTATTCAAACTCCAGTCCACCAAAAGATTCAGGATTATGGAAACTTGGTTTTTCGGTTTTTATTTTGGTCCACGAAACGAAATGAGGAATACTCAACTCATCACCACATTTGTAAAAATTACCACGCATTTTCATTCTTGAAACTGGTTTTAATTCGTGTTTAAAGAATGCTTTCCAAGGTACAGCAACTGTAATCTGCCATTCCGTTTGTTTTTTCAACTCCGGGAAAGGTGAATTTCCAAGTGAAGAAATCCGGCGAATGGATGCAATTTGTTCTTCCGAAGCATGAACAGTAGGATCACCTTTCTTTCGGAAACCCAATAAGGCCGTTCCAATACAATTCATCTCCAGATTATAATATTCGTCATTCCCGTCCGGAGAAAGGAAAAACTCAACGCAACTATCAGTCCAAACCCGACCATTGCTTTTAGTAACTTCGGCTTTAACCGATTGTTCCGAAACCTGATATTGAAGAAAAAGTTCCTCCTCGTTGTATGCAATTTGCACGGTCACTTTCGGATGATAAGGAAATTCGACCCAATTCACCACATCAAGTTTTAGAGGTTCAATTTCCAGATCGAGCGTCTCGGAAATTAGTTCCAGTGGCGGATTTGAAAAACCTTCGAGTATTTGATGGACTTTCATTGTTTCATTTTTTAATTCAGATTTCTCCGAGGGTTGAACGTTTGTTTTAAAATTGTAAGCTTCGGCAGGCAGTTTAAGCCAGACCAGCAGCAACAGTGCGCACAATCCGGCACATTTCATCGTATTGTTCCTCCATGCTGGTCAGCAATTTATACTGAGCCACAGTTCGTTGATAATTATGTTCTGGACTTTTGATTTTGTAATAGTTAT
The DNA here is from genome assembly GCA_038209805.1 of Bacteroidales bacterium. Lineage (GTDB taxonomy): Bacteria > Bacteroidota > Bacteroidia > Bacteroidales > Prolixibacteraceae > Aquipluma. Next base: position 20,652 of record JBBQXI010000016.1, read on the forward strand.
CGCCATCAATGTAATCCATCAGAAAGCGCAAAACCTGTTCGTAGGTTATGTATTTGGCCGAAAAAGCAAGGTATTCCAGCTCTTTATCGGTCAGGAAGCATTTTGCCTGCGAAAGATAGCCTTTAGTAAAACCTTCAAAAATAGATATATCGCACGAAACGGCATCCAAATTTTCATCGTCCTCAGCACCGGTATTGGTGTACGAACGCATGGCATCGCCAAAATCGTTCAGACAGGTGCTGTTCAAAACGGTATCCAAATCAATTACGCATAAAACTTCACCGTTTAGGTCGAACAGAATATTGTTGATTTTAGTATCGTTGTGGGTTACCCGCGTTGGAATTTCACCCGATTCAACCAGTTTCCAGAAGTTGAGCATTTCGTCGCGGCGACTTTCAATCCAGCCGATTTCTTTAGCCAGTTTTGCTTTACGGCCAGCCGGATCTTTAGCCAGAATGGCATCCCACTGATTAAAGCGATAACGGATATTATGGAATCCTGGCAAAATATCAGTCAGAGGTTCATTTAAATCGGAAACCATCGCTTGGAACATTCCGATTCCTTTTCCACCCTGAAAAGCCAATTCGGGAGTTTTTGCC
>JBBQXI010000017.1:0-20523 GCA_038209805.1 Bacteroidales bacterium
CGTTCAGGCTTAAGGAAAATCCGGTACAGCTTTTATCGCTACTCATACTTACTGCCGGAATGATTGGAGCATCGCGCCTTATTCTCGAAAAACACACACAATCGCAGGTTTATGCCGGACTTTCAATTGGATTTTTTATCCTTCTGGCAGTTGTTACATTCATCTAGCAAGCCAAAAAAAAGTCATTAGTCATTCGGAAAAACGTTTTTACCCCATTTTCTATTGACCAATGACTTTTTCCTGTATTAGATCAACCCGTTTCTTTTTAACAGTGCTGTCGCAGTTGGTTCTTGTCCACGGAAGGCTTTGTATAAAATCATCGGGTGTTCGCTTCCACCTTTTTCCAGAATATTTTCTCGAAACGAATCAGCCGTTCCCCTGTCAAAAATTCCCTTCTCCTTAAATACGGAAAAGGCATCGGCATCCAATACTTCAGCCCATTTGTAGCTGTAATAGCCGGCATCGTATCCACCCGAAAAAATATGTGAAAATGACGTGCTTTGTAAGCTTCCGTCAACAGGCTCGAATAAATCGGTTGAAGCAATTGCGCTCATTTCAAAAGCTTTCAAGTCAGCATCCGATGGCAATCCCCCGTGGTGATAAGCCATATCAAGCATAGCAAAACTCAACTGCCGTTCCATCATATAAGCTGCCTGAAAGTTTTGCGCTTTCTGTATTTTCTGAATCAACTCCTGCGGCATCTTTTCCCCGGTCCGGAAATGAACAGCAAATGTGTCGAGCCACTCTTTTTCGTAGGCCCAGTTTTCGTGCATCTGCGAGGGTAGTTCCACAAAATCCCAATACACACTGGTGCCCGAAGTTCCGGGGTACTGACATTGCGACAACATGCCGTGCAAGCCATGTCCAAACTCGTGCAGGAAGGTGGTCACTTCGTCAAAAGTTAACAACGATGGCGTTGTTTCGGTCGATTTCGTGAAGTTGGTTACCAGCGAAACGTGCGGCCTCACTGAGTTTCCGTTTACATTCGATTGAGTGCGGTAATCAGTCATCCACGCTCCGGAACGTTTGCTTTCGCGCGGAAAAAAATCGAGATACAGAACGGCAATAAATTCTTCCTTTTCGTTATAAACTTCGTAAGCCATTACATCGGGGTGATAAACTTCAATGCTTCTATTTTCCTTCAACCCAAGTCCGTAGAGTTTTTGAGCCAACTGGAATACTCCTGAAATTACCTTTTCTAACTGCAAATAAGGTTTGACCTCCTCGTCGGTGTAATCGTATTTTTCTGATTTTAATTTTTCAGAATAATACGCCCAGTCCCAGCGCTGAATAGTTCCTTCAAATCCAGCTTTTTCAGCATAATCCTGAACTTCTGCAAATTCTTTCACCGCGAATGGTTTTGATTGCTGATGAAGCTCATCTAAAAAGTTAATGACTTTTTCAGGTGTTTCGGCCATTCGTTCCTGAAGTTTATATGCTGCATGAGTTTTGAACCCGAGTAAATTTGCTTTTTCTAACCTCAGTTCAACCAGCCGTTTGATGTTTGCCTTGTTGTCGTTTTCGTTTTCGTGATTGGCTCTTGAACTCGAAGCACGAAAAATCTGTTCGCGCAACAACCGATTGTCGGCATATTTCAAGAAAGGAAAGTAGCTTGGATATTGAAGGTTGAAAAGCCAACCTTGTTTGTCCTTTGCCTGAGCTGTTTGAGCAGCCAACTCAATCACCGATGCGGGAAGTCCGCTTAAATCTTTTTCATCGGTAATCAACAGTTCGTAAGCATTGGTTTCGGCCAGTACGTTTTGCTGATACTGCAAACCAAGTGTCGATAATTCTTTGGTGATTTCGCGGTATTTGGCTTTATCTGTTTCATTCAGATTGGCGCCACTACGAACAAACCGACGGTAAGTTTTCTCAAGCAAAGTCGATTCTTCAACATTCAAAACCAGACCATCTTTTTGGTTGTGAACTTCTTTAATGCGGGCAAAAAGTTGCTCGTTCAGACTAATGTCATTTCCTAAATCAGACAACTTAGGAGCAATTTCCTGTGCGATTTGCTGCATTTCGTCGCTGGTCTCAGCCGAATTCAGGTTAAAGAAAATGCCTTTGATTCGCTCCAGCTTTTCACCTGCCAGATCGAGTGCCACGATTGTATTGGCAAAATCAGGTTTCGCTGGGTTGTTGATGATTTGCTGCACTTCTGCTTTGGTTTCCTCGATGGCCACATCAAATGCAGGCAGATAATGTTCTATTTTAACTGAGTTAAATGGCGCCGTTTGATGAATTCCAGAGAATGGTTTCAGTAATGGATTTTCTGTATGTTGTGTGTTTTCCTGAGTCATGTTTTTATCTTTCTTAATCTACGTTATTATATGCGGCGCATACATCTTTTGTATTCCAAATGAAAACAGTGGTTGCGCCTATTTGTTTTGGTATTATACTCCCCGGGTTGCGTCGCTCCTCCTTACCCGGGATTATTTAGATTTAACCCTTTCAGGGTAATCTGGTTTATTTTTTATTCTGCTTACTGTGACTGACCACTGATCACTTCTTCTTTTTCTTCTCCACCGACCAGCCAAACTTGCCAATTGGGTCGCCCATTTTGAAATAATGACCGTGCGAATAAATCAACGGATTTGCCTTTTTCAGGCTGAAAGCACCGGTCTCCGGATCAATGTACCGATCGTCGGCAATCACATTTACCACTTCAGAAATAAACATGTGATGAACGCCTAGTTCAATAATCTGTTTTACCTTGCACTCGATACTGATGGGCGCTTCAGCTAAAATTGGCGCTTTCACTATTGTTGCAGGAGCCGGTGTCAATCCCATTTCCTTCCATTTATCGTATTTGGCACCCGAACGGCATCCACACCAATCTGTCGCATGAGCCAGTTCTTCGGTCGTGAGGTTAATCACGTATTCGCCAGTTCGCTTTATGATTTCATAAGAATGACGGCTGGGCCGAACCGAAATATAGCACATTGGCGGATCGCTGCTGATGGTTCCCGTCCATGCAATTGTCAACAAGTTATATTCTTCGGGAGTTTCGCCGCAAGTCACCAGTACCGCCGGTAGGGGGTAAATCATGGTTCCAGGTCTCCAATTTACTTTTGCCATAAATCTTGCTTTTGTACAATTTGTTCAGGTACAAAAATAACAAAAGAAAAATGGGCAACCCTTCAAAGAGAGTCGCCCATTTATTATATTTTACTTAGCGCCTGTTATTTCCAACCGCCACCCAACGCACGGTATAGTGTAACCACGGCGTTTAGTTGCTGCAACTGGTCATTCACGCTACTTAGCTGAGCCGATAATAAGCTGGTTTGCGCATTTAAAACCTCGGTGTAGGTTGCCGAACCGTAAGTTAGCAATTCTTTGGTGTAGTCAACCGATTTGATCAGCGCATCGAGTTGCAGTTTGCGCAAAGCAATTTTTCGAACCGACGATTCGTACGAACCCAACGTATTGTGTACTTCCTGACCCGCTTTCAGCAAAGTGTTTCTGAAGCTGATTAATGCTTCTTCCTGTTGAGCTTTGGCAACTTTCAAGCGAGTGGAATTAATGCGTTTGTTGAATAGCGGTTGAGCTAATCCGCCAATTACGTTGGCAGCAAACGATGTCGGATCGAGCAACTTGTTAAGATCGGCTGCAGCAAAACCAGTTGATGCAGTCAATGTCAATGCCGGATAAAAATAGGCACGTGCGCTGCTGGTGGTTTCGTAAGCGCTTATCACGGCAAATTCGGCCTGCATCACATCTGGACGATTGTCGAGCAATTGAGCCGGAACCCCTGTTTTCAGGATCGACGACAAAGTTTGTTCTTCGATCTTTCCGCGTTCCACTGTTCCCGGAACACGTCCAAGCAGCAAACAAAGTGCATTTTCGGCTTCGCGGATTTGCTGTTGCAGATCTGGAATAGTGACCTCTGCGGCATAGCGGGCAGCTTCGCTTTGAACGATGGCAGCACCGGTTACTTTTCCACTTTCTTTCAGCACCTTGATGGTTTCAACCAGATCAATGTTATTTTTAACGGTTTGTTGCGTAATTGCAAGTTTTGCATCGAGTCCGGCCAAGGTATAATAAGCCGAGGCAATACTTGAGATCAGGCGGGTTTGAACAGCTTTTCTTCCAGCATCGCTGGCCAGAAAATTGGCATAAGCCGCCCGTTTAGAGCTGCTCAGTTTGCCCCATAAATCCACTTCCCAACTTGCTTCGCCCGAAAGCTGATAGGTACTCACCTCGCGTGGACCATCCGGATAAATTGATTTTGGATTCCTTATATATGTTCCTTTCCCGTTTGCTGAAACACTTGGCAACAAAGCGGCTTTGCTTTGCGAAAAATACGCTTCGGCTTCAACCACTTTTTGCATGGCTAACTGCAAATCGGGGTTATTATCCAATCCTTCCTGAATGAGTTTTTGCAACCGGCTTTCGGTAAAAAGTTCGCGCCAAGGTTGGCTTGCCATAGTCACCGAATCAGTTACCAACGTGTCGCCAAATAGTTTATCGGTCGATACAGTTCCCCGCTGATAATGCCTCGATGTGCTGCACGAAACCAGGATTCCGACAGCCCCAACGACCATGAGTATCTGTTTGATTGAATGTATTCTCATAATTTATAAATTTCTGATATCAAAAACCTTAAAAATTTTCTTCTTCACCTTCCAGACAATTCAATTCAGAAATTGGCTGCATTTCAGGTTTCTTTATTTTCTCCTGAATAGTTTGGAAGATGACAAACATGGTTGGGATAACCAAAATACCGATCATAGTACCAACCAACATACCACCTACTGCACCTACACCAATGGAACGGTTGCCGTTAGCTCCCACTCCCCCACCGATAACCAAAGGAATAAGGCCAACAATGAAAGCGAAGGAAGTCATTAGGATCGGTCGCAGACGGGCAGTAGCACCATCGACTGCTGATTGAATTATGCTCAGTCCGCGATGACGGCGCTGAAGGGAGAACTCAACAATAAGGATGGCATTTTTAGCCAGTAACCCAATTAGCATGATCAGCGAAATTTGCAGGTAAATGTTGTTTTCGACGCCCATTATCCGGGCAAACAGGAATGCACCGGCAATACCGATTGGTAGCGAAGTCAATATGGACAAAGGCAAAATATAACTTTCGTATTGAGCTGCCAACAGGAAGTAAACGAAAATAACACTTAGAGCAAATATCAATATTGACTGATTCCCTGAAGCCATTTCTTCACGGGTCAGACCTGAAAATTCGTATCCATAACCGACGGGCAATGTTTGCGCTGCAACTTCCTCAACCGCTTTAATTGCATCGCCAGAGCTATAGCCGAAATTTGGCGTACTATTGATCGAGATCGATGTGTACATGTTGAACCGGGTTATGTTCTCCGGTCCGTAAGATCGGCTTAACGTGATGAATGAAGTGATTGGCGCCATTTCGCCATTTGAAGTACGAACCATGATACTGTTCAGGTCGTCCGGATTTCCGCGGTAGCCAGGTTCTGCCTGTAACATCACCCGGTATTGTTTACCAAACCGGTTAAAGTCTGACGCATAAAAACCACCAATGTACCCCTGCAATGCAGAAAGTACTGTACTGGTATTAATTCCAGATTGCATACATTTAGCCACATTTACATCAACCAGGTACTGTGGAAAGTTGGTATTAAATGAAGTCATTGCATACTGCATTTCTGGACGCTGATTTAGGGCGCCAAGAAATTGGTGCGAAATATCTTCGAATTTTTTAATGTCACCACCGGTTTTATCTTCCAGTTTGAATTCAACACCACCAGCGATACTGAATCCGGGAACCATGGGGCGAGTGATAAGCAGAATGCGCGCATTTTTAATTTGAGAAACTGCTCCGTAAAGACGTTTGATTACACTGTTGATGTCCTGACCTTTTTCTTTACGTTCGTTGAATGGTTTTAAATCGCAAAACATCATCCCGTATGCACTGCCCTGCCCACTAATGATTGAACGACCAATGACCATTGCTCGTCCCTGGATTTCAGGAGTATTTGACAGTATTTCGTCAACTTTCTGTACCACAATTTTCGTTTGCTCTGCAGAGGTCGCTGGTGGCATACTGATATCAACAATTAAAACACCGGTGTCTTCAGCCGGAACGAAACCAGTCGGCGTTGTTTTCATCAGGAAGATTAATGTGGCAGTAAATACAATGATCAAACTAACAGCCATCCACTTTTTAGCCATGAAAAAGTGAGTTATCCGTTTGTATTTTTCAGTCATCGTATCGAAAGCGACGTTAAACGAACTGTAAAAGCGTGGCAAAAAACCCTTCTGGTGAACTTCTTCTTTATGTGGTCTAAGAAATAATGCACAAAGAGCCGGACTCAGTGTTAATGCATTCACAGCCGAAATCAAAATGGCAACTGCCAATGTAATCCCAAATTGTTTGTAGAAAACGCCTGTTGTTCCGGTTATAAATGTTACCGGAATAAATACGGCCGCCATAACCAAGGTAATGGAAATAATGGCTGTAGAAATCTCGCTCATGGCGGAGACTGTTGCTTCTTTTGCATTTTTGGCTCCCTGATCTAGCTTTGCATGAACCGCTTCAACAACCACAATCGCATCATCGACCACAATTCCGATCGCCAGTACCAAAGCAAACAAGGTGAGCAGGTTAATGGTAAATCCAAATATATCCAGGAAGAAAAATGTACCAATAATTGCTACCGGTACCGAAATGGCGGGAATAAGCGTAGCCCTGAAATTTTGAAGGAACACGAAAACCACAATGAATACCAGAATAAAAGCTTCAAGCAAAGTACTAAGCACTTTTTCGATCGAAGAATCCAGAAAACTATTGGCATTAATCAGAATGTGGTATTTAACTCCTTCCGGGAAAGCTTTCGTAGCTTCATCCAAAACTTTTTGTACCTCAATAATCACTTCACGAGCATTGGATCCAGGAGATTGATAAACCGCCATTACAATGCCGGGTTTATTCATGGCAGCTGAGGACGAAGAGTAACTCAGGGAGCCGAGTTCCACTTTGGCAACATCCTTTAAACGAAGAATATTTCCATCTTTGTCGGCCTTGATAATAATATTTTCGAACTCTTGAGTTTGTGCCAACTTACCTTTGTATTTTAACACATATTCAAACGTCTGATCGTTTTGCTCTCCAAGACGCCCCGGAGCTGCTTCGATATTTTGCTGACTCAGAGCCGTTGTGATATCAGATGGCATGAGATTATAGGTGGCCATAACATCGGGTTTTAACCAGATACGCATTGCGTAGTCTTTCGACCCGAAAACGCTCGCATCACCAACTCCTTTAACTCTTTGAATCTGAGGAAGAAGATTTATTTTGCTATAATTCTGAAGAAACGTTTCGTCATATTTCCCATCTGCGCTATAAAGCGAAAATACCACAAGCATGTTATTTTGTCGTTTTGCAGTAACAACACCAGCCCTGGTAACCTCTGAAGGTAACAAACTCGTTGCACGGGCAACGCGGTTCTGCACGTTTACCGTTGCCATATCAGCATTGGTTCCCTGCTTGAAATATACCGAAATAGAAGCTGAGCCGTTGTTGCTGGCTGTCGACTCCATATAAGTCATGTTTTCAACGCCATTGATCTGTTCTTCAAGCGGGGTAATGACACTTTTTAAAACAGTTTCGGCATTTGCACCCGTATAATTGGCCGATACCATGATGGTTGGCGGGGCAATATCAGGATATTGCTCAATCGGGAGCGTTACGAGCGCAAGTCCTCCCAGAATGACAATAATGATGGAAATAACCGATGACAGAATCGGTCGTTCTATAAATTTTCTGAACATGATTTTCTCGGATTTAGTTTTTAAGCTGATTTGCAGATGCGGTATTTTCGGAAAGGCTTCCGACTTCAACCAGTTTCGGTTTGATCTCCATTTCATTACGCAGCGAAGCAATTCCTTCGAATACAATTTTGTCGCCGGCGTTTAATCCAGAAGTAACCACATACGAATCTTTAAGATTACCGGTTAGCACTTCAATTTCGCTGTTATGTACTTTATTGTCGGTTCCAACCAGATAAACAAAGTATTTGCCTTGCAATTCATAAGTCGTTTTTTGCGGAATGATGATCGCCGAATTGATGAACTGTGGAATACGAACTAATCCACTGCCACCGCTTCGTAGCAATCCTTCAGTATTTGAGAAAGTTGCCCGAATATTGATTGCTCCGGTAGTTTGGTCAATCAGCCCGCTGGCTGTTTCAATGCGACCGGACTTTTCATATACCGAGTTGTCGGCCAAGATGAGCGAAACGTCAGGAAGTTTTGTAAATTTCTCTTGAAGGTTTTTACCCTCCAATCCTTTAGTCAGAGTCAAAAAATCTTTTTCGTTTAACGAAAAATACGCATACATTTTTACAGTGTTCGAAACGGTGGTCAATGGCTCCGCATTCGTGCTGCTAACCAGGCTTCCAACGCGATATGGAAACGTACCTATTGTTCCGTCTGCCGGGCTGGTAATTGCTGTATACTGAAGATTGGCTTTTGCATTTTCGAGGTTGGCCTTGGCCTGTGCCAATTGTGCTTCTTTCGCTTTTAGGGTCGATCCAACCGACTCCAGTTCAAATTTACTAATGATATTTTTTTCGACCAGTGGCTTTGTTTTCTCCAAGTTTATTGCGGCAGAACTTACGTCGGCTTCGGCCACTTTTACAGAAGCTTCGGCAGAACGTACACTTGCCTGAAGGTCGTTGGCATTCAGGCGGAAAAGCACCTGTCCTTTTTTTACTAAAGCGCCCTCATCGACCATGATTTTATCGATGTATCCGGTTATTTTTGACCGTATCTCTACGGTTTGCTGACCCTCCAATTTTGTTGGGTAATCTTTAAAAAGCTGGGTTGACTGTGGGGCAACTGCAATAACCGGATATTCCTTTACTTGTCCGGCAGCCCCGCCAGGAGCCCCGCTTTGCTGCTTTTGGCCGCACGAAACGATGACCAGCGCCACTAAAGCCATTCCTAAATTTCTGAGTTGTTTCATTGTTTTCATAAATCTTCTTAATATGTTTTCTCAAATTCTGTTTTAATCATTTAAAAAATTATTCTTCGACTACTCCGTTTTCCTGAATCTTCAGCATTACTTTTTTAAAAGTTTCATATTCACTTTCAGTAACTCCGGCCAGTAGTTTATCCGACAAATCATTTGAAATTACTCTTAATTGTTCAAGCATTTCAATTCCTTTGCTTGTCAGAGTCAGGTTCTTTTTTCTTTTATCGTTTGTATTTGTCAGTCGATCAACATACTTCTCGTCTAGTAGTCCATTCATTTGCCTGACAATAATCGATTTATCTTTTTGCAAGACATGCGCCAGATCCTGCTGAATCATATTACAATTTGAATCCAGCATTCTTAGCACAACAAACTGTTCAAATGTCAATTCAATTCCCTGCTTCCTAAATTCAGTATTTATTTGACTTTTAAAAATTCGAAGTGTTTTATTAAGGAAATAACCAAGCCGTCTATTCGATTCCATTTGTTGTTTTTATAAGCAACAAAAATAGATCAAATTAGTTGACTAGTGCAACTAATTTGCATTAAGTAAACATTAAGGATAAAACAGTCTTTAATTTTCTTGGGTTTTATAGCTTGCTAAATGCAATGCCAGATGCAATTACAAAAAGATGATTGTTCTGACTGGGATTGAAAATATAGGTAGCACTTAGGGGTACCGATAGAGTTGGGGAAATTTTGAAACTTTTACTCATTGAAATTCCGGAGTTAACTACGGCAAACTTACTAGCGTAAAATCCTTTAAATGGAGTTATTCCACAAAAGGGTTCGGCATCAATTTCCCAAATGGAGAAAGGATATTTTAATTCGAGGTAGGTAGAATAGAATGGATTTCCGGTTGCTTCATTTTTATCGCCAGCGATAAACATTCCAAACAACCACTTCAAACGATTCTTTTCGCCTGAATAATTATCAAGCGTTATTTCAAGCGAGTGTCTGCACTCTCCGGCTTTAAGATTCAAAAACTGGTTTTTTTCACCAACGGCAGGATTATAGTAGTCTAAAACGGAAAAAGTAAGTTCTCCAAATTGCCAATATGGAATAAGATCTATTTCTGAATAACTGTTGTTGGTCGTTTTTGCAGCCCAGATATTAAAACCAAAATGAGATCCGGCAAAAGTTATCGAAGGTTCTATTGCAGGAGCATTCCCTAATTTTGTTCCGCGCCAAACATGTCTGCTTTGAATCGTAACTTCGGCTTCAGAAAAGCTGATTTGTGAGAATACCTGGACGTTAATGGCCAAAAAAAGTATGGTAATTGCTATTCGGAACATAGTGGGGGATTTTTACTCAAAATTAATTTTTTTGATCAGTGAAAGTACCGTGCTTTCAAAAAAGTACCTTGAAAAAGTTTAAAAACTTGTTATAAAGTGTCGCACAAAAGCCGCTTTTACAATTATCAGAAAAAATAATTAAATTGCTTAAAAAATAGGCTTATGAAACGACTTGGATTGATTTTAGTTCTCTGCTTGCTTATTTCGCGAGCGTTTGCACAGGATGCACAGAAAATTACCGGTATTTGGTGGAATGATGAAAAAACTTCGAAAATTGAAGTGAAAGAGGAAAATGGAAAGTTTGTTGGAACCGTGATTTACATTAATCCGGAAAAGTATGTGAATGGTGAACCTGAGAAGGACAATATGAATCCGGATGCCAAGTTACGTTCGCGTACAAGATTGGGTTTACAGATTTTGTCTGAACTTAAATTCAATGCTTCGGATAAAGAATGGCAGGGTGGTCGCATTTATGATCCAAAGAACGGTAAAACTTACGATTGCTTTGCCTGGTTCGATAAAGACGCCAATGCTTTGAATCTTAAAGGTTACGTGGCCGGAATCAAATGGCTTGGAAGATCGACTGTCTGGACACGTACCACCAAATAGTTTAGAAAAGGTTTTTTATCTGGCACTCTATTAAGTCACTTGTAATCATTAAGTTAATGACTATAAGTGACTTATTTTTTTTAGTATTTAACTTCTCTATTTCAACTTAATCTTTACTCCTCACTCATTATCAGAAGCATTGCCAGTGATTGTTTCGAGTCTTAATATCAGGGTTAAGAATAATTAACTTTTTAGATTTAAACGTAAGCCGATAAGAACAAAGCTTTTACTATTTTTGTTTCTCATTTTACGAATCAGAAGCCATGAAACGATTTATATCTGAAAAGTAGCTTGTATTAGCAACTTGACATTTTAACTTCTGGCATTCTCTTCAGAAAACATTAATTAACAACGCGTTAGAAATGAAATTTTCCAGAACAAAAAAAGCAGCAATTGTCGTTGTCGGAATATTTGCTTTTGCAATAAGCTTCTATGGCTTTAAACAAGACGATAAAAATTTCCAGATAGCCAAGAACCTTGATATTTATTACACTCTATTTCGGGAATTAAACCTGTTTTATGTTGACGATGTTGACCCAACCAAGTTGGTGAAAACCAGCATCGACAAAATGCTCGAATCACTCGATCCATACACCAACTTTATTCCTGAAGATGATATTGAAGATTTCCGGTTCATGACTACTGGCGAGTATGCTGGTATTGGTGCATTAATCAGCAGACAGAAGGGTAAGATTTTGATTGCAGAGCCCTATGAAGGATTTCCGGCGCAGAAAAGTGGATTGAGGGCAGGTGACGTTTTGTTGGAGGTCGCTGGTAAATCAACCGAAAAACTTTCGACAGAAGATGTTAGTGCTCTTTTGAAAGGTCCGGCCAATAAGGCTGTTGTAGTTAAGGTGCAACGATACGGACAAAAGAAGCCGATGGATGTCGAAATTATGCGCGAAAAAATTCAAATCGATCCAGTTCCATATTACGGAATGCTTGATAACGAAACCGGTTATATTCGATTGTCGAACTTTACTGAAAATTGCACCGAAAGAGTAAAAATGGCCTTGATTGAATTAAAGGAAAAACACGGAGCGAAAACTTTAGTCTTGGATCTTCGTTCAAATCCGGGAGGCTTGTTGATTGAAGCAGTAAGAATTGCCAATTTGTTTATACCTAAAGGTCAGGAAATTGTAAGCACCAGGGGAAAAGTAAAACAATGGGATAAAGTTTATACAGCTTCTGAAAGTCCGATTGACACAATCATGCCTATTGCAGTGCTTGTTAATCGCGGATCGGCTTCAGCTTCTGAAATTGTGGCCGGCGCTATTCAGGATCTCGATCGTGGACTGATTATCGGAACCCGGACTTTCGGTAAAGGTTTGGTTCAAACAACCCGTGATCTGAGCTACAATGCCAAACTGAAAATAACAACAGCCAAATATTACATTCCAAGTGGGCGTTGCATTCAGGCACTCGACTACACTCACCGAAATGAAGACGGCAGCGTAGGAATTGTTCCAGATTCGCTAATTTCCAAATTTACAACAAAAAAGGGACGTATCGTTTTTGATGGTGGAGGAGTTGCTCCTGACCTTACTGTTGAGGATGAATCTTTAAGTAACGTGGCTACCAATTTAGTAACAGGCTCTGTTATTTTTGACTTTGCTACCTATTATAACAGTAAGACAGAAAAAATAGCTTCACCGGAGGAGTTCGTGATTACGCCTGAAATTTATACCGATTTTATCCAGTTTGTTAAAGGTCAAGACTTTAAATACGAATCGAAGACCGAATCAGAATTGGATAATCTGTTGGAGGTTGCCAAACGTGAAAAGTACTACGATATCTCGAAAGATGAATTTGAAAATCTGAAGCTAAAACTTGGGCACAATCTGGATCAGGATCTGGAACATTTCAAAAAGGAGATTTCTGAATTATTGGCTGATGAAATTGTTTCGCGATACTATTATCAAAAGGGAGCAATAAAAGCTGCTTTACGAGACGATTCTGATGTTACCAAAGCTTTGGATATATTGCACAAACCTGATGGATACGCTGCAATTTTTGATTCGGGTAGAATTATAAAGGCAAACTAATTGAGGTTCTCGATATACCACATAAGCTAAAACAAAAACCCGGACAGGAGACTGTACCGGGTTTTTTATGCTTGTATTTTTTGTGAGAGTCTACAATCCAAAAATATGCGGATACATTAATCCCATGGCCAATGTCGCGATAATAAGAATGGCTAAACCAACAAAAAACAAAACAACTCCAACTTTGTATCGTTTGTTCGAAGTTACCAGTTCAGTGACCGAATTGATCTTGTTAATCTTATTAACCATTTTTTGCAAGGCCATTTGATCTTTTACAATGTAGTCGTATGCTCCATATTTCATACTATTAATTGCAATGTCAATACTATCCTGGCCCGAGAGAAAAATAAACTCAACATCAGGATTTGTTTTCTTTGCCTTAATCAATACCTCAATACCGGTCATCCCTTCAAGAAGATAATCCTGAATAACAATATCTGGATTCTTTGTCATGTTATTCAATGCTTCCTCTCCGGATAAATAGGACTCAACATTTGTAAATTTATTGGTCTTGAGGTAACTAACAACAAGCTTGTTATACATCTGATTGTCTTCAACGACAAATATTAGAGGATTCTTGGTGTTTCGCATGCTGTAAATATATTTTTGTCCAAAAGGTTGAAAAAAGGTTCGCTCTTTATACTGTCTGATTACTAAATAGACTATGAAAAACAGAGTAACCAAATTTAGAAAAAAAAAATTGATATAATCAAGGATTATAACTTATGATGACTGTTTTTTATTTTTTAGCAGGTAAACGATAAATTTCACAACTTTGAGATGTCTATTCTGAGCAGACATCCACATTTCGGCAGGAATAGAAATTGGTAAATTAAAACTGATTTAAAATGATTCTAGCCATAGATATAGGAAATACAAATATTGTATTTGGAGTTGCCGATGAAAATGAATGGGTAAAGATCTGGCGGATACAAACTGATTGGTCAAAAACGGCTGACGAATACGAGGTGATTTTCAGATCGCTATTTGCCAGTTCTTCAATTAGTTATAACGACATTTCACGTGCTGTTTTAAGTAGCGTCGTTCCTAGTCTGATAAGAACGTTCAGAGAAATGCTGAATAATTTGCTTGAAAGTTCTTTGCTTTTAGTTGAGCCATCCATTTACGATAAACTGCCAATTAAAATAATTGATCCATACGAAATTGGAACCGACTTAGTCGCTGATGCTACCGCTGCCTTTATTGGTTATGGTGGTTCTACTATGGTCATTGATTTCGGAACTGCCCTTACATTTACAACAATCAGTCGTGAGGGAGAGATTCTTGGAGTGGCTATAACTCCGGGATTGCTCACTGCGCTGAAATCACTTACCGGAAATACGGCTCAATTACACGATGTACAACTTAGTGCACCCCCTTCGGTTCTGGGCAAAAACACCGTTCATGCCATCCAGTCGGGTATTGTTCTTGGTTTCTCCGGATTAGTTGATTCGATGGTCTGTCGTACTGAAGCTGAACTTGGAGAAAAGCTAACGGTAGTCGCTACTGGGGGCCTTTCGTCAGTGTTGAAGAATGTTTCGGCAAGAATTGAAATTATTGATGAGAATCTGACTTTGGATGGACTGAAATATATTGCGCAATACGTTTAAAACATTGGTTTATTTTTTTTGATCCCGATAATAACGATCGACTTTCTCAATCATCGTTTTCTTCTCCACTTCGTCTAAAAAGCTTGCCGTAAAAGAGTTTTTTGCCAACTGAACGATCTGTTCTTTCGTCAGCTTTAAAGCTTCGGCTACTGCCTCATAATTTTCATTTACATATCCGCCAAAGTAGGCCGGATCGTCAGAGTTGACCGTGGCCATCATCCCTTTATCGAGCATTTGTGCCAACGGATGTTGAGACATGTCTCGAACTACTTTCAATTTTATATTCGAGAGCGGGCAAACGGTCAGCGGCATTTTTCGCTTCACCAGTTCGTCAACCAATAGTGAATCTTCAAGCGATCGGTTACCGTGATCGATGCGCGAAACATGCAGTAAATTCAATGCTTCCCAAACATATTCGGACGGACCTTCCTCTCCGGCATGAGCAACAGCCAAAAAACCTTCTGCCCGTGCTTTTGCAAATACTCGCTCAAACTTGTTGGGTGGATGTCCCTTTTCTGACGAATCCAATCCAATGGCTGTTATCCATGATTTGTAGTGCAGTGCTTCTTCCAATGTTTGAAAAGCTGATTCTTCGCTGAGATGACGCAGGAAACTTAGGATCAAAAGGCTGCTGATCCCAAGTTTCTTCCGGCCATCTTCCAATGCCCGATGGATCCCAGAAATAACTTTATCGAACGAAACTCCTCTTGAAGTGTGCGTTTGAGGATCGAAAAAGATTTCGGTGTGAAGCACATTTTGCGAATGTATTTTTTGCAGATAAGCCCAGGTCAGATCGTAAAAATCCTGTTCTTCAATTAAAACGTCGGCTCCGCTGTAATAAATGTCCAAAAATTCCTGAAGATTATTGAAGTCGTAAGCTGATTTCAGTTCATCTACCGAATTGTATTTCAACTTAACGTGGTTTCGCTCAGCAATTCCGAACATAAGTTCAGGCTCAAACGTACCTTCAATGTGCAGGTGAAGTTCCGCCTTTGGTAATCCGGAAATGAAATTTTTGATTGCATCCTGATCCATCACATTCAACTATTCAATGACTCAACCTTAAGTCATTTGGTTACTACTTTTTTGCTTTTTTCAGCAGCAAATCTACCAAATTATTTGCAGCTTTCAGGTTCTCAAAACTTTCAGGGAGCATAGCATGATCGATGTATTCGTTATATAACCAAGGATCACTTACCATCAATACGTAACCTTTTCCGTAATTGGTTTCAGCAATAATAACCGAATTTGTCGCTTCATCTTTCAGAACAGGTTTGGCATCCTTCGATAAAACGATCGGTGCAACTTCTTTCAAGTAAACTTTCTTTACTCCTGAAAATAAGGGATGATCGGTAAATTTGGTTTCAGCAGCCATGTCCCAATCCCTATTTATCACTGGATTCAAAGTTAAATGCTGCATATAAAAACCGAATTCTAAGGCCAACTGATTGAAATGAGTGAATTCGCAGTTGGGACCATCGTTTCCCATCAACAAAAGAACTCCGCCTTTGCTCACCCATTTTTTCAGGAATTTGATGTCGTTGGCCTGAATGTAATTTGGATTTGGATTTTCTTTGGTGGTATCCGGATCAACAATGATGTAAACATCAATACCTTTCATCGATTTACTGTTTGGGGCAGTTGCGATGGTATTTAGTTTAGCGCCACGTTTCAGAAATAAATCGCCAAGTTGAGAGAAACCGCTATTTTCCTGATCGTCCCAGGTGTAATGGAAAATCTTTCCGGTTTTGGCATTGGTTTCGTGGTTGAACCAGTTATCAAGGCCAATATTTTTCTGGGCAAAACTGCCGGTGGCCAGAGCGCACAAAATAAGAGAAAGTGTGAATATTCGTTTCATGATATTATAAATTAGAGAATTAGTTGTATTTTTTTACTTCTGAACGGATTTGTGCAATCGATTTCATTTTTACAAATCTACAATTATTCGGACAAGTAAACCTGAAATTTACTGCCGAATTTACTTTTTTTCAATCT
This sequence comes from Bacteroidales bacterium, assembly GCA_038209805.1. GTDB lineage: Bacteria > Bacteroidota > Bacteroidia > Bacteroidales > Prolixibacteraceae > Aquipluma. Next base: position 16,526 of record JBBQXI010000017.1, read on the forward strand.
CAGAAACCAAACGCATAATTCGTTCTGAAGAAGAAGCAATTAATTGTGCAGCATTCGTCTTCGATTCTTCAAGGCTCATGGGTCGGTTGGCAATTGCAAAGGCAGAAGTAAGTCCCTGCTTAAAGAGTTCAGACAGGTCGCCTTCAACATTACCGGCTAAAGCAATAACCGGAACACGATATTTCTTACCCATTTGAACCACTCCGGAAATGGTTTTCCCAAAAGCAGTTTGTGCATCAATTTTCCCTTCAGCAGTAAAAACCAGCGATGCAGTTTGAATGTGGTTCTCTAAGTTCGTCAATTGACTAATTAGTTCAAATCCTGGAACTATTTCTGCATTGCAAAAGGCGATCAACCCAGCACCCAAACCACCGGCAGCACCAGCTCCCGAAATATTGGAATAGTCAATGCCAAATTCTTGTTGAAGAATTTGTGCCAAATGAGTCATGTTTTTTTCGAGTGTTTCCACCATTTCGGGCGTTGCTCCCTTTTGTGGACCGTAAACATGAGTTGCTCCGGAAAAACCTAAAAGCGGATTTTGCACGTCGCAAGCCACAGTAATTTTTACTTTCCGGAGCAGTGGATGGACATTGGAACTGTCGATTCGATGGAGTTCGCTCAACGATCTTCCACCCCAATCCATTGGATTACCGTCTTTATCAAGAAGTCCAAAGCCAAGCGCCTGCGCCATTCCGGCACCACCATCGTTCGTTGCGCTTCCTCCAATTCCTAAGATAATTTCAGTAAAACCAGCTTCCATCGCGGCTTTCATCAGCAACCCAGTTCCGTAGGTTGAGGTAATCATAGGATTCCGTTCTTCCGGCACAAGCCATTCAATTCCTGAAGCGGCTGCCATTTCAATCACGGCAGTTTTACCGTCGCCCAGTATTCCATAGAAAGATCGTATCGTTCGGTTCAGAGCATCGACTGAAGGTGTTGAAACGATTATTCCAGAAGTTGCCGTAACCAGTGCGTCAACAGTTCCTTCTCCGCCATCGGCGATTGGAATGCAGTCGACTTCAGCTTCAGGAGCAACTTTTTTTATCCCTTCTGAAATGGCTTCAGCTACCAGTGTGGCGGTTAAACATTCTTTAAACGAATCGGGTGAAATAACAATGCGCATGGCTGAATCCTATTTTGAATTTCAGGAGTAAAATACGCAAAAAGTTTAAAGCATGGAAGTCAAATAATTTAACATTTGCTAAACGACAGAAAAACAAATAATTGAAAGGTCTTAAAATGAACTGATCGCATGATTCTGGTCATACGATCAGTCAGCTATAGTTTTTATATCCGGAGATTACAATACATCTCCATATTCGGGAGTTTTGTCGAAAACACTTTTGGCAAACGGGCAAAGCGGTACAATTTTGAGCCCTTTTTCCCGGGCAAATTCAACGGCTTTGCTTAGCATTTGCTTCCCGGCGCCTTGCCCTTTCAAAATTTCATTAACTTCGGTATGGTTAATAATAATTTTTCCCGTTCCTGCCCAAACATAGGTCATCTCAGCAACAGCTTTCCCATCCTGCTCGATGAAGAACATTCCTTTTTTCGAATTATCTTTCTGTTTTACTTCCATTTTCAAAAGTTGTATTTGATTGATTAAAACGTCATCGGAACTTCCATCAACAGAATTTCTGCATCAGAGTCTGCCTTGATTGTCAGCAAGTCAACATCCCAGATTCCAAATCCGTCGCGGGTTTTTAAAGTCTGGTCATTTATGGTCACTTCACCTTTCAGAATAAAAGCATATACGCCGTTGCCTTTTGCCTTGATGTCGTAATTGGCGCTGACTCCATTGTCGAAATTTCCGAGATGAAACCATGCGTTTTGATAGATCCAAACGCCTTCATCATCGGCATTAGGTGAAAGAACCTGTTGCAATTTATTATGACGGTCCGAAACGTCCAACGTAATCTGATCGTATCGAGGCGTTACATTCTTCGTATTTGGGAATACCCATATTTGAAGAAATTTCACTCTGTGATCGATGTTTTTATTGTATTCGCTATGGTATATGCCAGTTCCTGCGCTCATTACCTGAATGTCGCCATGTTTAATAACTGCCACATTTCCCATACTGTCTTTGTGTTCCAGATCGCCCTCCAAAGGAATAGATATGATTTCCATATTGTCGTGTGGATGTGTACCAAAGCCTTTTCCGGCTTCTACGGTATCGTCATTCAATACGCGCAATGCTCCAAAGTGCATCCGTTCGGGATTGTGATAGTTGGCAAAACTAAATGTATGTTTGCTATGTAACCAACCGTGGTTTGCATCACCACGGGTATCGGCTTTGTGTAATATTTTGTTCTTCATGATTTCTATATTTTTCATTGTGAAACGCCTAAGAGGCGAATTTAAATCAGGACTGTTTCACCAGTTGTACTTCACAGCTTATTCTTACATCGTCGCTAACAAGTACGCCTCCGGCTTCCAAAGTTGCATTCCAGGTCAGGCCAAAATCTTTACGGTTTAACTTTCCGTTAATGGAGAAACCTGCCTTTTCGTTTCCCCATGGATCTTTCATCACACCACCAAATTCAACATCAAGTTTAATTTGTCTGGTTATGTCTTTAATGGTTAGGTCGCCATACAATTCATAGCTTCCGTCGTTGTCAACTTTCTCATAGGTATTTCCGATAAAATGTATTTGCTTGAAGTTTTCAACGTCGAAGAAATCGCCGCTTTTTAAATGTGCATCACGATCAGCAACACCTGTATCAACCGATGCCGGATTCATCCAGAAATCGATTTCGGAGGTCATAAAATCTTCGCCTGTGGTGTAAATACTGGCATCAAATTCTTTGAATACTCCTTTTACATTGGTAATCATCAGGTGCTTTACTTTGAAAGCAATTTCGCTATGAGCTGGGTCAATACCCCATTTGGTCTTTGTTAAATTTTCCATTGTCGTCATCTTTAATTGTTTATAATGACATAAAGGTAGGGGATGTGAAAGCGCGAAAAAATGGAGAAATTCCAGAATTAATGGTACAAATCGGTGATAAAAAGACAGAAATATCTTAAATGAAGAGTTGTCGCCTTTTAACTCATTAAATTTTAGAAATTATCTGCCGTTAATACGTTTAAATTAGTAATTGAGAACCGCAATTTTGAAGAAGAAAAAGCCCCATTGCTTCTGAAAACAACGGGGCTTAAATATTTTGTGTTATCGTTTATTTTTCGAATAAATTGCTCCAGCTTTTAGGCTGACGATTTTTCCAGGTTCCTTTGTGGTAAACGTAACTCACGATTAATGGCAATACCGAAGTCGCTTCAGCAAAAACCATTTGTTCGTCGGTTACCTGAACTTTACCCCACGAGCTGGCTTCTTTCAGTGTTGACGATGAGCAAGCTCCATCGCGAACATCAGCAACAGTAATCTGAACGGCATATTGGTGCATCGGAACTTCTTTCCCTAAAATTTCGGCACAAACTACTGTATCCTGAGCAAAGTTCTTTGGAACACCTCCGCCAATCATGAACAAACCGGTTACTCCAGCAGCCATTTTAATTTTGGTTAGTTCCAAAAAGTCGGCGACTGAGTCAATCGAAACGTGTTTTTCGGGATTTTCCCATTGGTGTTTCGCCAAACCAAAACCTGCGCTTGAGTCGGAGAACGCCGGGCAGAAAATTGGCACATTGTTTTCGTAGCAAACCTGAATCAGGTTGTCTTTTTTAACTGAATTTACAGTCAGCCATTTGCCCATTTCTTTGATGAATTCGCGCGAAGAATATGGTCTTTTTTCTAATGAATCGGTAATTTCTTTGATGGTTCCATCGCAATTCTGCAATTCTTCTTCGTCGATGAAAGTATCGTAAATGCGGTCGATATAAAGGTCGCGCAAAATACCATCATTAATTTCGGTAGTGCCACGGTAGTGTTTATGGCCAAGTGCTTCGAAAAAATCCATGTCGATAATTGAAGCGCCCGTGGCCACAATAACATCGATCATATTATTTTTAACCATGTCCACATAAACTTGCATACAGCC